>QNEL01000348.1 GCA_003645185.1 Candidatus Parabeggiatoa sp. nov. 3 | reverse complement strand
GGCCTGCACATTGCCAATGCCTAACAATGGAATCATAAACACCAAGATGGCTAATGACGGAATGGTTTGAATCATGCCGACGATGCCTAAAATGATTTGACCCAGTCGGCTAGATTTAAACGCTAAAATCCCTAATGGAATCGACACGACAATAGCCGCAAACAGTGAAATGCTGACCAAAATGAGATGTTCAATCGTAAATTGATACAAACAGAGCGTTTCTTCGGGAATGTCGATTTGAAGGTTCAATTTTTTGGCCAAAAAATCTGCGGCGATTTTGCTTTCAGGCACTTTATCTAATGTCGCGGTACTCTTCATTTGCATCATTTCTGTTTCATTGATCTTGCCTACTATTTTCTGTAAAGCAGCAATGACTTGTGGCATTCGCTCGGCTAAGGCGGCGCGATAGATGATCAGCGGGTAGTAGTCGGGAAAGTGGTGTAAATCATCTTCTAAAACCTGTCAATTGTAGTAGGCGACTTCACCATCAGTCGAATAAGCATCCATGAGATCAATTGCACCACTATTGAGGCCTTGATAGGCAAGATAGTGATGGAGTCCGCGCACATTCGTTTGTGGCAGTTGATAGGTTTGACGCAAACTTTGCCAGCCATCTTTGCGCGCTAAGAACCGTTCGGTAAATCCAAAGCGTAAATCGGGATAATGCCGCAAATCAGATATCTTAGTAATACCATATTGAGCGGCAACTTCTGTTTTCATGCTGATGGCATAAGTGCTGTTAAAACCCAAGGGTTTGCTGATAAGAACCTTGTCTTGAAGTAATCGTTGACGAATATCCTCAATCGTTTTTAAGCGACTGTTGGGAAAAAGTTCTTTCATAATCGTGCCGGTGTACTCGACATAAAGATCGACTTCACTTCTTTTGAGGGCTTTCCAAATGACATGGGTGCCCCCCAATTCACGTAGATGAATGGCTTTACCGCCAGCATGATTAACCAAGTGAGTCATTAATTCAGCCAAAATCACCCCTTCCGTATGTAACTTGGAAGCGATTTTGACGGTTGAGTTATCCGTTGCCACTGAGGATATCGTGTGTGTCATCAACAAACACATTAAAATCAGGCCGTATTTTTTCATGATGGGGTTTCCCGTTAGGCCATTTTAAAAAATAGACTAAAGCACCAATGGGGCAACCACAAGGGATTGCCCCTACCTTTGCATTATTATATAGCTTGTTTATACAAGTACATCCAAAATTCCTCAAACACGGTGAATGCTTCAAGCTTTTTGGCAGATTGTTCTGCCAACCATTGGTCGATGACTTCTTGTTTAAGTGCCCATGTACCAAAAATTTGACGGTTTTTCAGTGCCATAAAGTAATCTTCTACGGCTATATCCACATATTCGCCATAGCTACAGACAGCCAGTTTTATTGAGTCGTCCGCAACAAAACGGCTCTCCTCGCGTGGCAGTGCAAAATAATCTGCCCAATAACGACGTGCAATGTCAGGTAAAGGATACGATCTGGCAGAACGTGATGTCCTTTCAGCAATTGCGATGACTCCGTTTTTACTCAAAATCTCTTTCAAATGTGAAAGAGTGATTTGATCTTCAAAATGATGATATGCTGATTTAACAAACACCATATCTATCGTCCCTTTCGGAATATCGCGAAGCATTGTTTCCGAGCATCGAAACTCAATATTGGCATCTTGCACAGATGTCTTGGCAAGTTCTATCATATCGGGCGCGATATCAATCCCTAGAATATGTGCATTAGCGAAGTTAGCCCGAAGCGCAAGGCTAGATAATCCAATTCCACAAGCTAAATCCAAAATACGAGCTGGTTCAAAATCTAACACGGGTTTGGCAATTTCAATCAACTTCACATTGTAGTTGTCAAATGCCGAATAAAAATTACGATACTCTTGTGGATAATAAGTAGGTTTAAATTCCTGTGACATAGTGTAATTTTTCCTGATTAAAGAAACTACTTTGAAGATAACTATTCACCGAAAATAGCGAAAAATAATCTACAACAACATGAACAATTTTGTTTAGTGAATAGTTGACAAATAATGAGCTACTTCTGCAATAGCATGATTAACTTGAGTTTTTTCTACAGAAACATCTGGTATGATTTGTTTTAGCTTATTTGCATTAATAGATTGCTCAAGACCACCACCTGTCAAATGCAGTATTACCGACTCGTGTTGCTGTACTGCACCAGCTTTAACCGCCTTAATCAAACCAGCAAGTGCCACAAGAGATGCCGGATCAAGACTAACCGTGGCGAATTCATGCCATTTTTGCTGTGCCTGTTTCACTTCTTGATTACTCACGGAGTAGGCACCACCACCGCTAGAACTTAGCACTTCATGAATACCTCCTTTATTATGGTAAGGTGGGTTTGTATTAGATAAAACCTTGGCATAGATTTGATTGTGAAATTGTTTTACTTCAATGGGAGACAATTTCTTAAACTTATGTGTTGCAGAATTCCAAGCCTCCACGATTGGATTAAATGGATGGTTTTGTACCATATGAATAGCCGTTCTTTTGTCGGTGTACTTCATCTGGATTAATTCAGAATTAACATCGTAGGCACCAATGGCACCGGCTGCAGTGCTTACAGCTTGAAAATAATGCTTAGGCACTTCTTTAGTTTTCATGACGCCATAATAATAAGGAAAAGATAGTGCTGTGCGTCGTACAATGTTGTGAACACCTCCTGATGTCACTATTTCCGAACTGAATTCAGTGGACAACCTATTTGCTAAGTTAATTGCGTCTTGATAGGTACCATTGCGAACCGAAATAAGGAAAGGGGTGATATTTCCATTAGCCTGATTGGGTATCCAAAAATCTTTGATTGCATTATCAGGTATAACAATGATCACCGGTTCACCTAACGCAAGCGCAACGTGATACAAAGCACGTCCCGTATTGCCAGCAGAACTGGAGAGCAATACTTTGTTTTTATATGCTATTTTAATCCATTCAAAAAGACTTATTGCGTCTAATTCTTTAAAGGAGGCACTGGTTAAGTAGCCTTCTTGCTCTGGCCAAAATCCACTAAAAAGTAGCGATACCTGATCCAGACCAACCCATTGTTCAAGTTCTTTCATCCGAAAGATACTGACCGTTTTTTGGCACGAGCTATCTTTTACAACCCACGGCAGATAATTGCTTAGCGTGTTGTTATCCTCCCATATCAGAGGAATGTAATGACGCAGTTTTAACAGGGACTGTTCATCGCACTTTGGACAGAGAATGGGTATCGTCTGTGATTTTGCTACCCAATGGCATAACGGGCAAAATATTTTGAAATTCATTACCTATACATGTGAGTTATGGTTTTAGTGAAGTTTTAAAAGCATTCTTGTTCAAAGACTTAAAGCTTCAAGGGGACTGGGGTTTCACTGTATATCAGTGAAACCCACTTTTTTCCCTGACTTCAGAATGAACCTTTACTTCTTAGAGTAAATAAAAAGCTGTCCGCTTTCATCTTTTCCTTGCGATTTAAAACCGGCCTGACTAAAAAGTTCTTCAATCGCTTCCCCCTTAAAAATCCTGTAGGTCAGTTGCATTTGAGCTAAGAGACGATTATCCCTTTTAAAATAAAAGGTTTTATCGATACAGTCCGTGTAAGTTGGGGACTCAATAACTTCCTGGGAGTAGACGATTCCTCCTGGTAAAGGTTTCTCATAATTGTCGTGTGTACCTTGAATGTTAATGAGAAACAAGCCGCCTTGGTGAAGAGAGTTAGCAACATTTTGCAGTGCTTGCACGTTACTTTCATCATCAGGCAAATGCGTATAAAAGTTGCACTCACCACCTGTATCTACAAAAGAACCCAACCCGCCATTGGAAATGGCGATATCAAACTGATTGGAACTTGACATGGACACAATATCCGCTTCAAATAGTTTAACGTGATCGCCCAACCGTTTTTTGGCAATTTTTAACATTGCCGCTGTGTGATCCATACCTGTCAGATTGTACTGAGAATCAATCTTCAAGAGTTTTTCCAAAAGTAGCCCTGTTCCCACTCCAACTTCTAATACTGTCTGGGTTGGAGAGATGAGAGTGGCAATCGCTGTTGCCATTTTCTCATAGTCATAATAGCCGCTGGTTATGAACAGATCGTAGTAATCGGCAATTTCTGTGTATTCATTCATAATATTTCTGATTGATAAAAAAATGGATGCTAGGATAATGCACTCAAATATGAGTTATGGTTTGAGTGGTGTTTTATTTAAAAGCATTATTGTTCAAAGACTTAAAGCTTCAAGAGGACTCCGTTGTGCATTGATAAATTGAGTCACAAAGGAATCGGCCGGTGTGTGAACCAGTTCTGGCAAACTCCCCTGTTGAACAATCTGCCCATCACGTAACAAGACTATCTGATCGCCTAAAAAACCGGCTTCACCAATGTCATGGGTGACGAGAACAACGGTTTTGCCTAAGGTTTGAAAAATCTGTTTTAGATCGTTTTGCAATTCAGAACGAATCATGGGATCGAGTGCGCCAAGCGGTTCATCAAGTAAAAGTAAATCGGGATCAAGTATTAAGGCTCGCATTAAACTGACGCGCTGGCGTTGTCCACCGGATAATTGCGTGGGGAAACGACTGAGCATGTCTAAGGGTAATTGAGTCAATTGGGCTAGTTCTGTCACGCGCTTATCAATGCGTTCTGCTGGCCAACCTAAATAACCGGCCATCAAGGCGACATTTTGATAAGCTGTTAAGTGTGGAAAGAGTCCGCCTTCTTGAATGACGTAGCCCATTTTATGCCGCAATTCCAGGGCGTTTTGTGGCGTGACGGGTATGCCTTCAAAAAAGACGGTGCCCCCTTTGTCTGGTTGAATGAGGCCATTGATGATGCGTATTAGTGTGGATTTACCCGAACCACTTTGTCCTAACAAAATAGTGGTTTTTCCTTCTGGAATAAACAGTTCGATGGTTTTTAAGGCCATTGTCTGCCCGTAAGTTTTTGAAATATTTTTTAATTCTAGCATTTTAAGGGGAGACCAAACCTGACAGGTTTTGAAAACCTGTCAGGTTTTCAGATTATAACGGATGAAAGGGGAGACTAAACCTGACAGGTTTTGAAAACCTGTCAGGTTTTCAGATTATAACGGATGAAAGGGGAGACCAAACCTGACAGGTTTTGAAAACCTGTCAGGTTTTCAGATTATAACGGATGAAAGGGGAGACTAAACCTGACAGGTTTTCACGTTAGACACCCGATGGCCCACCCATATCCATCTCTGGAGAAGAAGGGGGTTCAGCTTGAGAAACCATATCAGGTGGTGCAGTAGAGCTTTTTGCAGCATGAGATTCCAGTTGCTTGACAATCGAAGATGGCGGAGTCTCAATTTGCCATTGTCTCCCTTTCTCACCTTCAAACGTATGAATTTCATAGCGTCGAACGGCTATTTGAATACCCTCGCGTTCAAACACTGCCCAGATATTTTCCCACAGCGATTGTACTGCGTCCCATCTGTCTCCATATTTCCCACAACAGAAACATGGCCAATAATAGGCTGCCCATTCATTGATACCACCAAAATAGGTAACGGGCGCAGGTTCTTTGAGAATCGGTTCGGCAGATAACAAGGCTTCATCAATCGCTTTCATGACTTGTTTTGGCGGATGGCGGGGATCAACATAGACAGTCGGCCACAACCAAAAAGATTGAGTAGAACTGAAATTGCAGATATCAGATTCTGCGACTGTACTGTTCTGAAGGGTTAAATCAAAACCGATCATCGTTTTAAGGCGAGTGGCTCGCCAATTCATATCCACCACTTTACCTTCATCATAGGAACCAATTCTGACCCAATCACCAACGCGAAAAGGACGTTCTATGTTAATCGCTAGGCCTGAAAAAATGTTGGATAAATTCATCTGAAGGGCCAGCCCGATAATCATGGCAAGCACACCCGAGGTAGCCAATAAACTGGTGATTGTTTTATCAAACACAAAGGCCATAATGCCAAATGAAGCCAAAGCATAAATGGTGAAAACCCAAAGACGATGGAGAATATTGGGTATGGCACGACCGGTTTTTTTCTGAAGGGGCTGCCATAAGAAATGATTCGTTGCCAGATGAATAAAAACGGCACTTATGAACCACCAGAGTATGTCAAAGCCTAAGATAGTGGCTTCAATATAAGCACTCTGAATGTGATGTGCCATAAGCCAGTTGATTAAAATAATCTCACTGGACAAGAGTAGGATAGGCACACAGATTGCCTGAAAGACATAAATCCAATAATCCAAACCTTGGAGTGGGTTGTATTGCGCCACTATCAGCAGGATGATGATTATAGCAATGGTGAAAAACCAAATTAACTCGGCACTTCTTTGTGGAAAAATGGACAATAAGGATAATTGATCCTTTTTGATGACAATACCCATGTTAAATCGAGAGTATTCGATAGTGGTTTCTTCTACTTTGAGATGTTTAGGATGACCGAGAGATTCTTTGGTCAGCGCATCTTGAAATAGCCACACTTGTGTGATTGTCCCGCCATATTCTTTTGTAAGCACTTGTGCTTTTTGAAGTTTTCCAGCTAATGAGGCCTGTTTGAACAGGCCCATACCGAGTGCATCCCTCACATAAATCAGATTATGGCGGGGTAATTTGCGGTGACGAAAACTCACTCCAAAAACCTGCTGCTCAAAGGCACGGTATTGGGGCAAAAAGTCTGCCTTGAAACGCCCTTTAACATGGTAAAGACGGTAGTTCACATTGCCGTCAACGGCTTCCTCAATCGGTTCACCTAATTTAATGGGTTTAACCGCATTCAAAAATTCAATGTCTTGGGGCTCAATCTTGCCCATCACTCGAAACCACAGATAAAAATCTAGGGTATGATTTAAAGTGGTTAAATCCACTTCACTGATCTCATTGATTTTGATCCCGGTGTAAACGACATTGGTTTTGTACCTATATTTGTCGCCCATTTGCAAGATGTGATCGTCACCGTGAATGGCATCCAGATTGGCGATTTCGCTCAAATTGGGTACGTCTTGAAACTGAGTTAAGGCGGAGATAATCACGTTATTTTTATAAACGCCGATAGAAATGGGTTTTTGGACATTGCCTTGTTTATCAAAATAATTGAAACCCGCTACCCCTTTTATGGCTTTGTTGAGATGGTTCAAATTGGCCAGATAATCTCGCAGCTTTTGTCGATCAGCTTCAAGGGCCGTTTGGCTATCCGAAATCTCCGCTTTCTTAAGCGCGTCAATGAGCATCATAACCGCATCATAAGCGAAAGCCGTTTGCCAATCAGCCACTTCTGCTTTATAGCGGGTTTGATAAAGTTCTTTAAACTGTAACGCTTTTTCATTGGCGCTATCAAAGATGAGCGGGGTAGCCACATATAACCCGTCAGTGTAATAACCGGGCGTTTGTTGTTCTTTTGGGTACTGATTAAAACCTTGTAAAAAGGCTTTTGAGGCCAAGGCATCAGAGGCAATTCTGACGTTTTTGATGCCTAAATCCTTGAACAATTTTACCAATTTGATGCCTTCTTGGCTATGAACTGCCAAAAAGAGGGTGCCAGCTTGATCAGATTTCGCCTTGAGTTCTTCAGCAATTTTGCTCAATGTCCGCTCCAATTGAGCATCGTCTTGTTGAAATGCCCATTGATGTTTGACTTCCATAGCCTGATCACGGGCTGTTTGAGAAAAAACTTGGGCGAGGTAAGTACCATAAGCATCATTGTCATGAATGATACTGACGGTATTTTGGTGAAAAACCATTTTCACGTAATGGGCTAAAAAACGGCCTTGCAAGCGATCTTCAAAAATGGTACGAAAATACCATTCATTGTCTTGAGTCACTTTGATGTTGGTGGAAAAAGGGGTGATGGCGGGAATGTGATGTTTTTTGTAAATCTCTCCCCCCTTCAGAGAAGAAGAACTAAAGCGATGTCCGATAACGGCAATTGCCCGATTTTGTTGTGCGATCTCAAGGGCCTTTTGTTGCGCGATTTCGGGTTTGTTTTGGTCATCATAGACATCCAGAACGATTTTTCGCCCGTTAATACCGCCTTGTTTGTTGATGAGATCAACGTATACTTGGGCACCTTTCACAATGGATTGCCCATTTCCAGAGACACCTGCTACAAAAGCAATGTGTATCGGGTTTGGTTTGGAAAAATAGTACATTGAACTCACCCCAATTAGGGCGACTAAAATGACTATCCCAAAAAAAGACATTTTAAAACTCATCTTCACAAATATATTCTCCTTTGTCAGTTATCAGTTTCAGGCAAAAGTACAGCGAAGCGAAACTTTTGCGTGAAATGTGGAAATCAGTTATCAGTTATCAGTTCCAGAATCACAATCATAAAAACCACAGATTAAAACGCTAAGGCCCCTAATGGGTTTTTCAGGGCCTTAGCGTTTTAATTAATTTTTATGATTGATTCGCCTTTGTACTTCATGCAATCGGGAAACGCTATATAAATATCAACTATAAATTGAGGGCCTTGCAAAACGAGGGTTGAATAGAACCCTGATTAGTAGGGGAATGG
>QNEL01000347.1 GCA_003645185.1 Candidatus Parabeggiatoa sp. nov. 3 | reverse complement strand
TAAACAGGTATTTTGGGCATTCGCCCTGGATTGCCCCTACGGGTACGGTTGTAGGGGCAATCCCTTGTGGTTGCCCCGGTTGCTTCTATTAAAATACCTGAAAATTTATGGTTCAGTACTTACTACATTTTGTCAATTTTGGCATACTTTGCGCCTTTGTGGTCAACATTCAATGGGGCCGAATAGCACTAAATGATTGGTTTTTAAAATATAAATGGCCATTTAGTGATCTTCAATAGTCACAGGAATACAAAAATGAATAGTGAAAAGCGAGAAATAGCGACTTTTGCTGGGGGATGTTTTTGGTGTGTGGAAGCGGATTTTGAAAAACGGCCTGGCGTATTTGAAGTCGTTTCGGGTTATACTGGTGGGCATTTGAAAAACCCTACTTATAAGCAAGTTGCCTCTGGTGAAACAGAGCATGTGGAGGCGATTCAGGTTTATTATGATCCGGCCGTCATCTCGTACAAGGCTTTAGTCGAATTTTTTTGGCAACATATCAATCCCACTGATGAGGGTGGGCAATTTGCGGATCGTGGTGAACAATATCGCTCTGCCATTTTTTACCCTGATGAATTGCAGAAGTCTATTGCTGAAGCGTCGCGTGCGGCTTTAGCCGCATCGGGGCGTTTTCAAAAACCCATTGTGACTCAAATCTTGCCTTTAGATACTTTTTATTTGGCGGAGGGATATCATCAAAATTTTTGTCGAAAAGAGCCCAGTCGTTATCAAAATTACCGCTCTCATTCAGGGCGAGATCAATTTTTAGATCAATTTTGGGGCAATGAACGCGATCAAGCGGCGGCTGCAAATCCGGCGAAACCGATGAGCGCCTATCAAAAACCCGCAGATGAGCTTTTACGCCGTCAACTGACACCGTTACAATATAAGGTGACACAAAAACAGGGAACGGAGAAACCGTTTCAAAATGAGTATTGGGAGCAGAAGCAAGAGGGGCTTTATGTTGATGTCGTGAGCTTCGAGCCTTTGTTTTTGTCATCGGATAAATTTGATTCGGGTACGGGTTGGCCTAGTTTTACGCGGCCTATCCGTGAGGATGCGATTGTAGAACATCAAGATTTTAAGTTGTTTATGTCACGTACTGAGGTGCGTAGTCGATTGGGTGATTCCCATTTAGGCCATGTTTTTTCGGATGGCCCAAAATCGACGGGTTTGCGTTATTGTATTAATTCGGCCGCTTTGCGCTTTATTCCAAAGGATAAATGGGTTGAAGAAGGTTATGAGGAGATTTTAGAATTGGAGCGACAAAGATTGGATATGAAGGATTAACTTTGATAGGATAAAACGCTGATTTGACTGATTTAACTGATTTTCGCTGATTTTTATTAGCCTACCCATTTTCGTAAGCCATGATGTCAACATCGGGAAAACCTAAAATACGCATACGACCATCAGCTTCAAAATGCACTTCTACATAGTTGCCTTCTTTAATGAGGGAAGCATCGTATTGGCCTGTTGGAAAATGGACTTGCTGGTTTGATGAACCGCGCCATTGAAGATTGATATTGCGTCGGGCCGCGACATAACGGCCTGATACCAGAATGTCAGTCACAGGCAAAATCTTGGCTTTTTCATCGTTTATTATTTCTGGCCATTCATAACCCGTAAACACCATGGTATCCAAACCCGCTGATTTGACTTGTTGTAATAACCACAACACATTGCTCAATTGTTGTAAAGGTTCACCACCAAGCAAGGTAACACCTTGAATAGAATCAAGATCAAGAATTTTCTGTAATAAGGCTTCACGGGCTATCAGTTGCTTGGGGCGTTTTGATAACATCGTCCGGTTCCAACATCCCTGACAGCCCAAAGTACAACCCTGCACCCAGATGACAAAGCGTTCACCGGGCCCATAAATGAAACTACTGGGTTCTATATGTGCGATATTAAATGGTTGGGGCATGAGTTTTTCAGTGTTCAGTTCCAGGCAACATGGTGAGTGACTCAAGTTGTTGTCATGAGCTGTACATTTGTTCTCATTGGAAGAACAAATCGCGAGGATTGGCTTAATGAGATTGAGATGGGCTTCGTTTGTACCGGAATATTGTCAATAAATAAAGCCCTTAATTCTTCTAAAATTTCTTGTGGTGGATTGCCTAGTGAATAAAGGGCGAACACGCAGGTTCGCCCCTACGACCCTATATATTGATTGTGCCATCTTTTTTCAAAATGTCTGATAATCTGCGAGATTATTGGCTATTTTGTAACGAATATATTGATTTTTGAAGCTCAAACAATGTTTGCCTACCTACCTTAATAAGGACACTTTACGATTAAATCTGAAATCATAATAAAATGACGAACATTGTCAGTCGCCAATTCAATGCCATCTGTGATGGCGGTCGCTGCAATCAAAGCATCGGGTATTGTTAAACCATGACTTTTAGTATACGCCAACATCAGATCATAAGCTTTAGCTGTTGCATCGGCTGAAAGATGAATCAGAGTAAAGTCAGCAACTATTTTTGAGGTTTTTTCAACTTCAATTTGATTGCGACATCCAGCGACCAATTCCATTGCGGAAATCACTGATATAAAAAGAGGGATTTTAGCGTTGCGATCTTTTTCTATAAAATCGGCCGCTTTCTCATGGCCTCTAAATAAATCAATCAGTATCGTTGTATCAAGTAATTTTCCTGTCATGATGAGCGACTCCACTGTGTAGAACGCAATTGTTCGAGCCATGCTCTTGATGAACGAGAGGGCATATCTTCACGAGTTGCCCACATACCAAAATATTCTGCTTCTCGAACAGAACGCCTAGTTTTATCAGATGAATTTTCTAAAGACGCGATGACTTGACTACGAAGTGTGTTCATTTCGCTGATAAGTCGATCAAGTGTTTGAAGAATGTGTCTGGATTGAATGGTTTCCATAATTTGTTTTCCTTATATTCCATAAGAGTTAAATTATAAGTTATAGCGTTTTCCGATTACATGAAGTACAAAATCAATCCTAAAAATATTGAAAACGGACAACCCCTTGGGTATTGAATGTGAAACGACGGCTCGAAGCTGCGCGAGATCATAGCCCCAGGTTCCACCTAAGGTTCCAAAATATATATCAAAAAATGTATTTATACCAATTGCGATAAATAACCCATCAAATAGAACTTTATAAAATATTGACTAATCAACAAGTTATGAAATATCAACTGATGGGTTAATTCGTGGAAATGGTATTAAACCAATCGGAAAACGCTATAAATTATAAATTAATAAGTACTGAAGCACAAATAAACAGGTATTTTATATTTTGGTATTTTACCGCAAGGGGCAACCACAAGGGATTGCCCCTACGAAGCGCCCGTAGGGGCAATCCCTTGTGGTTGCCCCCTCTTCTTGGTTGTTTTTTTTAATTAAAATACCTTAAAATTTATGGTTAATTACTTATCTGTTACGCTAAATCAATAGAAATAGCTCCCTCAGAAAGAAGTTCAATTCCATGATCCGTTGTACTCAGATGACATTAATAATGCGCTGATTCTTCAATCACTTCTGTCATACTTTTAGCGATATTCAAGGCCTCATCCGCTTTTTCTATCAGGGCTTTAGCTGTGGCAGTGAATTGTTCAGTGCCTTCTATTTCTTGTTCTGTTTTATAGATGACATACGCTCTTTCGATTTGAAACTGGATATCTTTTTGGGTTCGGGTTAATTGAGTACGAACGCGATTCCACTTGTTAATGCGAGGTTGTGTCACTTGCTTTTGATCTGGAAAACGGTTTTGCAATTCAGTCAATTTCTGAATTTTAGTGTCAACTTCACCAATGGTTTTGGACAAATTATCTATTTTTGTCAATAAATTAGGTGCAGTGCTTTGAACAAAATTATTGACTTCATTATTCACAGTTTGCGATGGTTGGTTTTCTTCCGAACAACCCACCAGAAGACAAATAGAAATAATGAGTAAAGGGATTTTTTTCATTGAGTCATTTCCTCTACACTACTGGTAATATTTCTGGCATGTTGTAAAGCATTATTTGCCTGTTTGAGAATCTCATCAAGAGAAATAGATTGCCCAATACCTTCTATTTTGTTCGCTTCCTGAATAACATAAGCCGTTCTTATTTGCACTTGGATATTGCGTGACGTTTCCTCAAGATGATTTTTCAATTTATTTAATTTGGCAATTTGGGGTTGAATAACATCTGTTTGTGCAGGAAATCGGCTTTGCAATTTTTGGAGATTCTGAATCTTGGTATTAATAGCAGTGATACTGTTATTAATTTTCTGGATATTCAGGTGCAACTCAGGTGAGGTATTTTCCACAAAAGAATTTATGGATTCTTTTTTATCCTCTATTTCACGACGTATGGATTCTTCTTCACGACGTATGGATTCTTCTTTCTCTTCCATTTCACTTCTTACAAGATAATTTTCGTAACTTTCTGATATGAAATTATAACTGATGGCAATAGCAAAAAAGAGTGCGATAAATATCCCATTTACTATCGCATAGTTTTTACAAAAAGTATCGCTATCTAAGAAGTAGCCGGAGAAAGATTCCCTTTGTAAATGACACACAATCCCATTAAATATACTATACTTCAACATATTGCAGCAAAAACCGCCAGTCTCACATTGTCTATCTATTACATACGCACATGGGTTGCAGCACATTTCACAATTCTTATCCTCACTACATTTACAACCATAAACCTTCCAATCATAGTTTTCCTCTCCCCAAACAAATTCTATTGCATTTGCTTCTGTAGCAAACAAACACAATGCCGATGCCAATGCCGCATGAGGCAAATAATTCAAGGGAATAAACGTATTCTTTTCTAATTTCTGAATAGTTTTATGGACTTGTTGATGAAGACGGCTAGGAAAACCTTGCAATAAAATACCTTCAAGCAAAGATTGATGTTGATAAAGTGTCAGTTGTTTGGTTAAGGTTTGAATGGTTCGCAATGAATCAATCACCATACGAACGACTTCGTGCTGAGAACGAGTTGCGGAAAAGCCATTGCTATCTTGATAAGCCGAGAGCAATGCATTAAATTGTTGTTTTTCAACATCATCTAAAATATCAATACAACTATCTATCAAATAGACACACATGCCAACATGATAACCAATCTCATACAAAATATTTTCGTTTTGCTTCAGATTAGCCAGCGTAGCCGTAAAACGAAAGACTTCACCGGCAAACCGTGCTGACGGTTCAGCATAATCCTCAATACGCGGGGATTTCTTTAATTCAACTTGGGCTTGATTCGCCAGTAATTGATCAATTAAATGGGTATTAAAACCTTCTGATTCTAGAATTTTTCGCGCCTGGTTAAATTGCCGTTGGTAATATTTAGCCAGCACCGTTTTTAAGAAAGACTGCTTTTCTTGTAAAGCATCGCTCAATTTGGTAAACAATAAAACGACGGCAAAACTGGCAGAAATCTTTTGTGCCTTGTCATCAGGATGAGAAACGGGCACTTTGCGCGGAAAAATGGCGCACCACGCTTTAGTTTCGCGCTTGACTGATTGTGATTGTGCGTCAATCAGTAAACTGATGAACGTTGTATCATAAGATAACAAAGCTCTTGACGTATAGCCAAAATGTTTCTGCAAAGCATGGCATTGCCCACAGTAACTTTTTTTATAGCTATCGCCATCTGTTTTGTTTAATTGACAATTTGGCGTGCGTAAAAAACCATACATAACGCTTTACCTATTTGTATTGAATGAGTTCATTTTTGAAGAAAAAATTTTCATGACTCTTGACGATTTAAAGGTGTTGCGGGCGCAAAAAGGGGCATCGCAAAATAACAGGAACGAAAATCAGACCATCGCAAAATAACAATGCACTCCAATAGGTCTACGCAAAATAAATTTGGAACGAAAATCAGGCCGTTAAGATTTAACTTTGACAGGGCCCTGCCAAAAAATCAGTATTTAGCTTCGCTGCTCTTAGGTTCACGCAAAAGTTTTTGTGTCAAATATTTATTTTTTATTATATCACCTTTATGCCTCACTACCTATCTTGATTATCCCAATTTCCCAATCTTTTAACCCTAAAATTGATAACTGATAATTGATAACTGATAACAAATACGATTAGATATCTATAGAGGTTAATATAGAAATCCGATTTTTTGAAAAAATCGGATTTCTTGATGATGCTACTGTTTACATTCTCACTCTCACTTGCGGCGGTAGTAATCCCAGATAAATCTGTTTTCTCTCAATGCCCATTGCGATAAGTGCTTCATCTATCATATCTTCAGTATTATTGGCTTGAATCACGATTTCATTCTCGCCAATATCAATGTGTATCAAACACAGATGGACTCGCTTTTGTCCAAACCATCCCGCCCTGATAACCATGTAACGCTTGCGTTCATCATCAAAAATCAGTTCGATATCAGCCCAGTGAGTTTTTAACGATTCGTACTCAGAAAGCAGTTTTTTGACGCACATTTGGTGAAATTCTAGGGTATTTTCCATCGTAACTTCTCCTCTCCTGACACAGAAAAGACAATCAACTTTATATCAAGCTCCTCAATAGCAATCAGCCCGACTTGCTGACTAAAAATGCCTTCAAAGGCATGAGTTGGAACAGCTAAATACAATTTTCTGTCCGGTTCTTGTCTCTTTAAGAGCCTTTTATAAAGTATATATTGTCCCATCGCTTTTTCCAAATCTGTCACCTGAGAGACGTTGAGGAAACTTTTAATTTCCACCACGATTTTATCATGTTGTTTTTCTGCCGCAATGATTTTTTCGGCACCTATATCTGTAGAAAGTTCCGGCTCACTTTGGAACGTATACTGATCATGAGTAATTGTCCACCCTTCTTGAATCAGGGCTTGTTTAACGGTATTGTGATAGACATCTCTGCGAGACATTTTAAGTCATCCTAATTAATTGTATGTATGCTACTAAAGAAATCTGAGTTCAAAAAGAAATCGGATTTATAATTTCTAAGAAGGATTCAAGTCAAACGGCGCTGCAATATGCCAAAAGGCTTCTGCGTCTTGTTGTGGCGACAGTTGTGGTATCCAGTCATAAGCCTGACGAGATTGTAAGGCGTAAGGGTGAATGGCCGGATGTTCGTACCATTTACGTTGTGAATCCAACAAATCATTTTCGCGTTGATACTCTTTTTTCCAATCTTCAATCAAGAGTTGTTGTGTCCATGATTTGGCATCCGCTGGTGTTGCTGGCATGACCGGTAATTGTTCTATTTTGGCCGATGCAAAGTGTCCATATTGCTCAGAATCGAAATTCTCCACTGTCAGTTCATCGAGCATAAATCCCGTTTTTATCTGTGGGCAATTTTTTTGATATTGTGCTAATTGTTCGAGCGTCATTGCCGCTCGTTGGTGAGCCACTTGCCAAGCCATATTGGCGGTTTGTTGCAATAAGGCGATTAATACTGGCGTTAATTCAGAGTCATAAGACTGTGATAAGTCAAGCTGAACTGAATTAACTGAATTGTTTTTGGCGCGCTTATTATCTTGACGATTATTATTATTAGAAAGCGGCACGTCAATAACACCTTCCAATTGAGTTTCGCTTTGATTTTGAAGAATGTCGTCCCAATGCCATGTGAGTGTGATCAGGCGTGTCTCTCCTGGAATGCCTTGGTGATCTTGAATTTTTAAGCGTTCTATGTTAATCGGGGCGCTTGATTCATTTTCCAACGCTTTATCCATCGCCTCAATGACTGGCATGGCTTGATTAAATTCGAGTTCATCCGGGAGTGTTTGCAGTTTTCCCATGAAGGCATTGGGTTTGTCGGTTGCCTGGATGCGTTGCATCACAATCGGGCAAGTACCGATTAATGAATCTTGTTGGATATACCAAATATTGTATATCCCTTGTTCCAGTATTGGAAAACAGCCGGTTTCCAAAACCTGTTCGCCTTTTTCTGTCAGCGTGCTTTGTTTGACTAACCCTTCCTGTTCCATATAATTTTGTAAACGGATTGGCAGATTATTCAAGTATCCAGTTTCATCTTGTACGGCTTGTAAGACATGTTGGATATCCTGACGCTCTTCCCAAACATGGAGTTTAGCTAGAAATGTAAAACGTCGCGCATTGATTCGACGTGTTAGCGTGGCTTTCAAACTCATTAATTATTTTCCTCTGTATAAGTAGTAGTACAACGAATTACGTGGATAAACGAATAAGGCACCTGGTTCTTGATGATTTGTTTCGTTCGGATTATCAATCAATAAGAAATGCACAGAGTACACAGAGTTTTAATTCGTTTATCCGCGTAATTGGCGTTCCGCCACTGCGTTTCGTTGTACTCGTATTCGTAAAATTAATTATCTTCTACAATGAATCAATAGTTATAACGCAGGGTAGACTGAGTTTTAATTCGTTTCTCGGCCCGTCATTCGTTGTACTCGTATTCGTAATCGTAAAATTAATTAAGTACTGAAGCACAAATAAACAGGTATTTTAATTAATAGAAACAACCAAGGGGCAACCACAAGGGATTGCCCCTACGGGCGATTTGTAGGGGCAATCCCTTGTGGTTGCCCTTTACTGG
>QNEL01000346.1 GCA_003645185.1 Candidatus Parabeggiatoa sp. nov. 3 | reverse complement strand
TCCCTTGATAGTAAAGGGTTTGTTGATCCCCATTGGGGTAGGTGATCTGATAATCTTCCAAACCATCGCCATTTTGATCGTTACCCAAGGTGACTTGGATTTGACCGTCGGCCGGTGGTGTGCCGGGTGTGATCTGATTATCAAGTTGCAGTTGATGATTTTCCCCATTGAGGGTGAGGAGCATAAGGCCATCTGCTTGGATGTCAACGGCTTCAAAACCGTCTAAGTTTTCAAAATACCCCTTTAAAGCGTCTTGATTTGAGGGCGTGCAAGCTTGGGTGGGCCAAGCGAGGCCTTCAATATCATTGTAGGGGGTGTTGATTTTAGAGGGGGGGTTTGGCAGCTGTTGGCATGGTAAAAATGGATGCCGAGCTCGGTGTCTTGGTGAAAGCCGTAAACGAGGCGGCCGTCAGGAACGGTTTCTAGGCCTTCGACTTTTTTCGGGAGATTATCACAGGCGATCTGCCAGCCGTTGTTGTCGTATTCCCATAGCGTACTGGCATTGGGTTGATCATCGGCCGTGGCGTAGAGTTTTGTACCGTCTTTGTTCCAAGTGAGGCATTGAATGGCTTTGGGGCCGGTGGCTTGAAAAAATTGTTTTTCGGCTTGGCTTTGGGGCCAAATTAGGGTGCTGGCACCAGTGTGCAGATCGAGTTTTAATAGCAGCAGTCGGCTGCATAACATCAGTTATTTATTTGAATTAAATTCTATCTCAGTAAAACTACAGGCAAGTTCAACACCAACGGATGGTTCAACATATAAAATTTTGACATTATTGTTTTCGCTGAAAAAGTCATTTCTTATGTCTAGAACCTTTTTACAGTGCTCAAAATAATCAGATTCGACAACGCTTTTAAAAACCAATACGTCAAGGATAACGTTCTGTAACATCATTTCTGAAGCCTGGAAATGGGTTACCCCTTTAAGAGTAATACTTGCTGTCTCGTCAGTTTCTGGAAATAGCAATTGAATAATAACTGACTGTACATTGTGGTCAGTTAATATCGCTTTTATTTCCCAGTCGTGTAGATCAGGTAAATTCATTGTTTTAATGCTGTATTAGTAGGGTAGATAGTCACTAACTGAAGCACAAATTTTCAGGAATTTAAGTTTCGCGCCAAAATTTTTGCGTACAAAACTTTTGGCGCGAATTGATTTCAGTCATTTTATCTCTATTAATGCTAATACAATCAATTAGTTGTGTTAAATAAGTCTAAATTCTAATAATATAGCATAGAATCGGTAGAAGGCAGTAAAGCTTCGGTGTATAAAGCTCAAGCTAAAGCCATTACTGCAAAGTGGGTTGCTCTCGCGCAAAACGACGTTGCGCTTGAAGCTCAACCCACCTTACATTAACCCATGCTACGCCTGTTTTAAAATGAGAGCTAAATCATCCCTAAAAAGTCGAAGACATGATTGATCAACTACAAAGTTCCATTCACCCATTTTCATTCGATATTCTTCAGAATATCGAATTGTACAGACAGGTTTATCTGGCTACAAATAAATTCATCTTTCATTCCAAAAGTGATTTGAAATGATTGATAACAAACGTTTGATAATTCTATACCCATTTCTCTTGGCTCAGAAAACCATTTATCGATCTCAATAATGAGTTCCTTCAAAGCATTTTCTTTTATGATGACTTGCGGAAGTTGGACTATAAAATCCAGGGTTATTTTGGCATCGTTTACCTCTTCCTTGTCACGTTGCCAAAAATCACCTGTTATAGAAATATCGGTCAATAGAAGAACGTCATCCTCTAAACTCATCCACTTACGAATGAATGTTCCCGTAACTTTATTCCAACCATCAGCTGATAATAGGGACCATGAATTCGCCCCTAATAATTTGTCATTACCAACGTCTTTGGCCACGATCATTTTCTTTTACTGTTTTGGAATGCCCTTGGTGGGTATTCACATTACACTCAAAAAATGGATGTTTTCTCTTCAATCTACCCACTTTTCTTTAATTTCTTTGAGAATACTCCTATAATCTTCACAATCGGAAATTGACATAAATCTTTTCATTTCATCGAAGGCTTCTATTTGTTTATCTTGTCCCCATAAACAATGAAATAAGTTTAGTGAAATGATTTCAGAAGTCGGCTCCAGTTCTACCGATTTTTTAAATTCTTTTTCGGCAACATCTGATTTTCCAAATTCATCTAATGCATTAGCCAACATCGCTCGAAAAAGAGCATGATTCGGGTCAAGTTCAAGGAGTTCTTCCATTCCTTTAATGACACCCTCTAAATCTCCTTTTCTAGATAATTCTTGAACTAACTTGAACTTTTCCTTTTCAATATCTGACAATTTCTTTTTGATACGAATCTTTTCCACATCAATTGCCTTTGCTTCGTGTCATGACATTTTACCCGAAGCCATGTGACACTCGCTTAATTTCCAAAACCTTTGTCATGTAAAAATCTAAGAATTTGTTCGTTTCTAGTATTACAATCAGCGGAGACTATTTCGTTGATATTTATCACAACAAAACCATCCTCTCTAGCATAATCATCTATTGATAAAATTTGAACCGTTTGAGGAGTAAGAGATTCCACATACCCAACAATTGACTCATCCTTGTCTTCTGTCCAGAGTATAACGATAACCCTTTTATCCTTGGCTTCTCTCAAAGTCGAAAAAAGTATATCACTATTTTCTGCTGGTTGAATCAAGTCGATTTCCGAAAAGATTTGACCACGATTCTTTTGGAGAAAATCAATCTTTCTTAAATAGAAAGTATCCACATCCACACGATAGATTTCTTTTAGCGAACGAATTTCATAACCCGCCTTCTTACCTGCAAATGAGAGGGCCCGGAAGCGTACTTTAGTATTATCAATAGCATCAACGTAGCCTACTAAGCATAATGACATATTTGAAGAATCCAAATAGGTAGCAACTAATTGATGATTTAGCATTGCTTCTTTTAAAACACCTTTGATGTCTTTCCGCATTTTAACTCTCGGTTGTTTGAACTGTTATTGAAACTGGTAAAAGTGGCATAGTGATTGCTGATAAAAATTGAGAATATCTTTATTTTAGAGCAAATCCACTTTAAAAACACCCTCCTCTCTTATAATAAAGTAGTTCAGTTAGTAGTTCCAAAAAATTAATATCCACCATAAAACCCATTTTCAAATTAGAGGGTTCCAAATGGGTTATTAATTTATTTGGGGGTTACTTTAGGAGTTGAGTGTTGTAAGTAGTGATGAGAACCCAAGTTTATTCAAAAAACTTGGGTTCAGTCAAATCTTCATCACTACCCTTTACAGGGGGGTTGAATTATACACTCATTCCCATCTAATATTGTCTTCTTGAATCACCCTTTTCTCCTCCTTTATCTTTCTTCTGTCGAGCCCGACCTTTCTGATGTTTTCCCGCGGAACATTTTGAAGCATTTCTGGTATGTTCAGCACTAGTGTTATAGGTTTTGTCCTCCCTATTTTTATTAGGCTCATTCGGGTCACCAGCATCTCCACCCCCACTCTGACTTCCACTAGGAGTCGGACAATACCAACCACCATCATCACTCCACTCCCATTGGTCGGACTCGGTCCAGTCTACTCCATCTTCATCTTGGGGTGCATCATCATCCGCAATCGCATTGGCTACAGCTTGAGCAGTTTTAGCTACCATATACGCTATATACGCTGCCATAACAGCTTGCACAACTCCAACACCAATAGCACCAACAGCAACGCATGCCCCTGTACCACAAACTAAACCCGATGGGTCCGCCGAATTAATCGGGTCATTCCAAATATACCCATACAGATTAGCATCACCACCGTCAAAGTCAATAGGATCTTTGGCTGTCCAGCGACCCACTTCTGGATCATAATCTCTGGCACCGAAACGGACTAAACCCGTCTCGGTGTCATAAATACCACCTGCAAACCCAAATGGTTGAAAACCCTGATTCGTATCCAATTGGATATTGCCAAATTCATCATAATCTATCCGTTGAGCAATGTCGCCAGTAGCGATATTAACCACTAACCTTGGACTGCCTAATGAATCAGCAATGATACGGAAGGTTTGTCCATTCTTAATCAAATACGCTGGCACATTGCTGCGTCCACCATATACAAATCGCGTGACTTGATTGCCAGAACCATCCAGTTCGGCAACGGGATTCAGGGCACCTTGATACAGAAATCCTTGCACCAATTGTCCATTGACTTTTTTCCCAATTCGACGATCTCTACCGTCAATGAGGTATTCAATCTCAGTTCCGTTTGGAAGTTCTACACGAGTCAGGTTCGTAAACACATCATAGGTGTATGATGTCGTTTGATGACTTGCTGTATGGGTTTTGGTTTGGAGTTCTCCATTGTTGGTATAAGTGTATTGGTTTTCTCCATACTGTACCAATCTGTCTTGAGTGTCATAACTTCCAACGACAACACCATTAAGCGCGAGACGATTACCATTGTCATCATAATCGTAGCGATTAAAAGAAACACCATTTTGGTAAACCTCAACCAATTGCCCTACTAAGTTATAGTGGTAGTGATAGGTTGTGGTTTCACCTTCAATGGTTTCAAGCTTCTGAATAATGCGTCCCAACTTATCACGTTGATAGGCGACTTGGTACAGCGTATTCCCTTGATAAGTGACGGTTTCGCCCTTCACTTCTCCAAACGGGTTTAAAGTTTGTTGAGTAATAAGGTTACCCAAAGTCGTTCCCGTCAAAAACCCGTTTTGAGCTTTTCGATGAAGAATCAAGTTACCCACTTGAGTCAGTAAACCATCATCATCATATTGATAATTAACGGTATGCCCATTTATACTGTTTGCTGTGACGCGAAACTCATTGTTGTAAGTACGTGTTAATGTACCCGTGATCTCACCATTGCCCCAAGTTTCTGATAGCGGTAATGAACCGTCATAAGTATAGCTCAGAGTACTGCCTTCAGTGTCTGTAATCGTTTTCAGTTTGCCCGTGTTATCAAAATAGGCATAACTGATTGATTCGTTATTGGGTAATTCAATACGGTTTAAGCGTTGTTTAACCGCATCATAAACAAAATCAATGATTTGCCCATCAGGCCTTTGGATTTTGAGCAGTTGTTGATCAAGATTATAGGCATATTGTGTCTGGGGTTGTTCGATGCCAGTGACTGTGGGTGGCGTGTATTGCTTTTGCAAATCCACTTTGGTGTACTCAAAGCCATGTAGTGGCTTAGAGGGTGGCGTGATGGCCGTTACATTGCCATTTGGATCATAGCTATAATTAATCTGTCTGCTATCGGGTAAAATTTGCGTGGTGACTCGGCCGACGGCGTCGATCTGAAACTGAGATTCACGGCCAACCGTGTCGGTCAATTTGTCTAGATAACCCTTGTCATCATACCTCAAGGTGGTAGTCCGCGCCTGATCACCTTCACCTTCAGTCACTTGAGTCAACCTGCCTCGGTTGTCGTAGGTGTAGAAAACGTCTGCCAATTCCGGCACTTGTTCTTGGATAACCCGGCCTTTGTCATCAAAGATTGAGACGCTTTTGCGGCCAGCGGCGCTTTGTGCGGTAAGCGTTTTATGGGTGGCATCGTAAACGCTTTGGCGGGTGCGATCATTTGTCGTGATTTCAGTCGTCAAGCTTAATAGGCTTAAAGGATCAACCGTTTTTGCCAGTTTAACCGTTTTTTCAAACGTGACAACCTTGCTTAATCCACTTGGCGTAGTGAGAGTCAACAGCGAAGTAAGTGGCGCTTGCATTCCAAAACGCGGATCGGGCCCTTTTTGTGAAACAATAACCGTACCATCAGAACGAGTGATGGTTGTTGTACTGTCTGTTTTTTTAAGGCTTTGAACTTGGCTACCATCAGGCGCGGTATTGACACGCAATATCTCGCCGTTGCTTTGGGATTTGACTTTGTAGCTCGTTAGTCGACCTTCGGCACTGGTCATTGTGGTCGTGTAACCACCGTCGGAATCTTCAACACGCGCTAAAGTCCAACCCCCTCCTGCTGCATCGGTGTCTTGCTCAAGTCGGCCCAATTCATCATAACGATAAGTGGATTGATAGCCACGCGGATTGATAAACTGAGTTAATAAGCCCTCTTCCGTGTAGTTGAGTTGAGTGCTTTCCCCCGCCGGATTGGTGATGGCATTGAGATAACCATTATCATCCAAGCTCAAAGCCGTGCGTTGACCATCCTGCGCAATAATAGCTACCGGTGTATCACCCTTGCGTTCAATGCGGGTGATGTGACCGTCAAGGTCTTTGATTTCCACTAAATAACCATTAGTGTTGTAGAAAAAGCTGTAGATCGTTTTACCTGTGAGCGTATCCAGGGTGCGTAGGTGGCGGCCGCTGGGGTCAAATTCATAAAGTAAAGCACCATTTTCGGAAGAAATAAAGAGATTTCCGAAAGAGAAATTTGGAAAAGGGGGGACAATTTCAACCACAGTATCGCAGTAACCAGTACCTATATAGAGCTTACCTTCTGGACTGAATGCAAGCGCATTGATCTGCGGTAGTTCGGTTACTAAAAGCCCTTCAGGGGGCTTGTTGCGGTGATAAGTATTACCGCTGCTATTTAGTGTACTAATAATACCGTTTGAATTGACATGGCGAAGGCGAGTACCATCCTTAATGTACAAACTGCCATCTGGAGCAACAGCCAGATTCCTTGGCGACAAAAAACTGGCTTTCGTTGCAGGGCCACCATCACTACTGAATTTATCCCTACCATCACCTGCCACTGTACTGATGATGCCATCCACAGTTATCCGGCGAATACGATGGTTATTTTGCTCCGAAAAGTACAAACTACCATCCGGGCCAAACGCTATATATACTGGGCAAGAGAGCTTAGCTTGTGTTGCCGGGCCGCCATCACCGCTAAAACCACTACGATTCAAACCGGCTACGGTGTTAATGATACCATCAGTTCCCACCCTACGGATACGATGGTGATTGCAATCGGCGATGTACGAGCTACCGTCTGGGCCAAACGCGATACCACTTGGAGCAAGAAATGCCTGCGTTGCCGGGCCGCCATCGCCAATATCATTGGCCTCTATGGGGTAATAATTAAAACTCCTACCATTACCAGCCACGGTGCGGATGAGACCATCTGGACCAATTCGGAAAACACGATCATAATCTGCTACATATAGTTCACCTTCTTGACCCAATGCGATATACCTTGGCCAACTTAAGTCCGCTTCTGTAGCTGGGATATCTTGGCCATTAAATTTTGTCTTTCCACCGCCGGCCACAGTAGTAATTATACCCTCTGGAGAAACCCGACGAATGCGGCTTTGCTGACCGATGGCAAGATACAAGCTACCATCTGGACCAAACTTGATATCCGATACGGTACCTATAGTAGCTTCCGTGGCTAAACCACCATCGCCCAAAGAAGAATACGAACGACCGTTGCCAGCCACGGTTTTCATAATACCACTGACAATAGCAGTCGCCCCAACACGTTGTCTTCCATTTCCCTGATATAAAACTTTGCGGGTGAGATCATAGGCATGGTGAATATTTAGAGTTGAACTACCCAAACCCGCTCCCACTGGATACCAAGCCCCTAGCTGTTTAGAATATCCCGTCCATAAGCTGACATTTAGGCGTGTTGGAATACGCATAGGCCTTACTCCGGCACGGGCAAAACTTTGTCTCCGATCAGAAGGGCTTGCATAATAGACCGATTCGTATATATAGCCGATAGATACTTTGGCTTCTTGATGGCCCTGCAAACGACGACCATAAACATCTTTACCGTTCCAAATAAAGGTGGCGCTGCGTGTTGTCGGTGAGAAAGATTTCCAAATTTCCTGACCAGCTATAGTAATCCTTAAATCAATTCGTTTTAAACTGGGTATTGAATGAACCTTTTGTAAGGGAATTTCTAAAACGTATGGGGCTTTGCGCCCCGGCACACGGTTGCTACGGTAATTCAACGAGAAGGGAGTACCGGTAATGGCTATGCTTTCACCTAAAACTTGATTTTCGGCTTCGATAATACAGCCTGCTTGTTCACAAGGATCATCAGGATTTTCGTCGTCTGGTGTTTTTGCTTTTTCAGGCGAAGGCTTCTCGGCATCTTTAGGTAGGCCATAGGGCCAATTCAGATCCCAAGGTGTAAAGTGGGGAATTAGCCCGCGCCATAGACTTTTGCCAGGTGTGTAGAGGGTGGCAAGTTGTTGTCTTTCAGCATCGCTGATACCCAGTTCGTTTAATGCTGAGGCACTTGCTGCTTGTCCACTACCCTCAACATCTAATATTGCTAAACCATTGTTTATACTGATGATTTGGATAACGCGGCCATTATCTGAGGCGATCCAAGCGCCTTTTGTGCGGTCATACCAGCCTATCGGGACGATGCCACCGACGGGGAAATTGAGGAAGTTATCGACATACAGGGGTACGGGTTGACTGAAGTCAACGTGCGTTGCGCCTGCGGCGATGGCTTGATCGACGCTGAGTTCGACTGCGTAGGTGTAAGCACTGGCCGGGGGAAGGGGTGCTGGCATGGCTTTGGGGCCGTTTTCACCGACGGTGTATTCGGTGG
>QNEL01000345.1 GCA_003645185.1 Candidatus Parabeggiatoa sp. nov. 3 | reverse complement strand
CCTGTTTGATTATTGTAGGGGCGAACCTACGTGTTCGCCCTGTTTTATTTGATCAAATCATCCCTAAAAGGAATTTCTATGATTATTGTAGGGGCGAACCTACGTGTTCGCCCTGTTTTATTTGATCAAATCATCCCTAAAAGGAATTTCTATGATTATTGTAGGGGCGAACCTACGTGTTCGCCCTACGTGTTCGCCCTACGTGTTCGCCCTGTTTTATTTGATCAAATCATCCACTAAAAGGACATTTTGACGTGAAAAAGTCTTTTGAGTATATCGCATTCCTAGCCTTTTTTCTTCTCTTATTTTCTGAACAGGTGATCAGTCAAGATCATCATTATTGGAATCAACTGTTTGGCAGCCGCTCTGCGCTAATGGGGGGGGCCGTCGTCGGGGGCGTAAGAGATACCAGCGCCGGGTTTTATAATCCAGGGGCACTGGGTTTTATCAATCAGCCCAGTTTATCTGTCAGTGCTAATGCTTATCAACTGGAACGCTTGTCGGTAGAGAATGGGGTTGGCACTGGCGTACCACTTGACTCGGATCAAATCACTGTCATTCCTTTGCTGGTTTCAGGCACCTTGATCTTTGAGCGTTTTCCAGAGCATGCCTTTGGTTATTCCCTGTTGACAAAGAATCAGTCTACCACTGACTTGTCTGGACGCAGCGAGAAAAACTTGGATATCATTAGCGAGGTAAACCATTCCGATGGTAGGGTATATTTTCAGGGAGAGGAAAATTTCATTGGACAATTGATCAGCAGTAATAAAGTGACTGAACTTTGGGCCGGATTAAGTTGGGCCCATAAACTACGTCCCCATGTCTCAATGGGTGCCACAGCCTTTTTTGCGCTGAGAAACCAAAGTCAAAACAAAACCCTTACAGCGCGTGCTGTGAATGGGAATACTATAGCGAGTGCGGACAAAATTGATTATGTCGATTTTTGGAATATTCGCGCCTTGCTGAAGTGGGGAATTGTTGCCGATTTAGAGGAATTGAAATTAGGCTTAACCATCACGACACCGAGTCGTAATTTATTTGGTCAAGGCACTGTCGCGAGAGAAAGAAGTTTTAACAATGTTTACGATCCAGAGCAAGGGCAATTTGTTGGCGAACTGGTGAGTAATCGACAAGAGAATCTGGATACCACCTATAAAACCCCATTTTCAATTGCCGCGGGATTTGAGTTAGCCTTGACACCCAAAACCAATATTGCTGGCAGCGTAGAATGGTTCAACAAACAGCGTGAATATGATGTGATTACACCAGGGGCGCACAGTTTTTTGCGTAATATTATTGTTGATGAACTGATTGAATTTGATGAAATTGCCGAAGAAGAACGTGCTTTGATCAAAGTCAAAGATGCTGCCGAAAGAGTGGTCAATTTTGCTGTCGCGATTGAGCATAGCATCAATAAGACAACCAAAGGGTATTTAAGTTTTCGTACTGATCATGAAACCAATCCGAATATTGAGGAAAATTCACTAGGCCTGACGAATTGGGATATTTACCACTTCACCGTAGGGGGTGCTTTTAGAAGAAAACGTTCAGAATTAGCCTTGGGTTTCACTTACAGTTTCGGGAGGCCGCAGGAAGACTTTATACAATTTGCTAACTTTAGCAAGATAACAGAAGGCAATCTTTTTGGAGATAACAAGAGAACCGCCGCCAACTATGATGCTTTTAGTGTCATTGTGGGTTATACCTATTTCTTTGATATCAAGTGATATCAAGTGAATTGGGGGGAGCATTTCTATTTACATGGGGATAAACGCTAAAGACGCTAAAGATGCTAAATCAAAATATTTGCGCCTCTTGCGTCTTTTGCGTGAAAAGTTATTTTTTTATTTGATACTTTAACAAAAACAAAAGTTATGCCAACTTCATTACCGACACCACAAGAGCTTAAAAAACTCGCCAAATCACGTTTACAAGAATCTGAAATTCTATTTTCTAATCATAAATACGATGCAGCCGTTTATTTATGTGGTTATGCGATTGAATTAGCCTTGAAGGCAAGAATTTGTAAAACCTTAAAATGGTCTGAATTTCCAAATTCTTCTGTTAAAAATCCTCAAACCTTTAAAACCCATCATTTGATAACATTACTTGCTTTGTCTGGCATAACCCATAAAGTCAAATCGACTTGTCTTGCTGAATGGACAGTCGTTACTCAGGGGATAGCATGGGATCCAGAACTACGCTATCAAAAAGTAGGCTCTTATACTCGTATTGATGCTGCAAACATGATTAACGCTGTCAAAACCTTGCTAAAAATATTATGAACCAGAAATTGTTTAACAAATTTTGTACAATAGAACGTGAACTTTCTGAAGAAAAGGGGCCGTTTAAATTATTTGCCTTGATTGAATTAGAAGAAGTGCCAGGGCAATGGGATGTTGTCATGTCTTCTAAAGCATTACCAGATAGAGATATGGAAACGTTGAGGTTTGTCGTGAATAAAATCTATGCGATTGTGAGTCAAAAAGAAATTGTGAAAGTTTCGCGAGTGATTGTGCTTGATGTGAATGAACCCTTTGTAACAGAAATAGAAAAATTTCTGTCGAGAACGCACAATCCAAAAGAAATTTTCAATTGCGAAATAGATGAACTGAAAATTAAACAGGCCCATATCATTGTTTCGCCAGTTAAAGATGACGCTAAAATATTAGTGAATGCGACTACTTTCAATGAATTAGTCAACAGAATCAATCAGCTAGAAAATCAGCAAGCCTTGCAGGGATAAAACGTCATGTAAGCTTCGGGTATTGATTGAGAGTTGGGTTTGTTCAGGCCCATGAATTGGGTCATAAGACATTGTCGAGATAATATGTTAAAGGATAAAGCGGAGAAAAAATGGACTGTCGAAAATCGTTGGTTGCCGGCTGTGAATGCGGTGAAAGATAAATACGGTTATGCCGAATAGCATTTTATTGAAATTGCAAACGATATTCGGAATATTAAGAATGAGCTGATTGATAAGGTGAAAAGTTTGTTATGAGTATAGATTCCATAAAACACCAGAAAAAAAGAGCGCATATCCCGTCTAAAGAAGAGGCGGGTTATGAGCAAGCGAGTGAAAAGGTGAATAAGGGCAAAGAAACTTTGGAGTTGCGTAAAAATCCAGTGGTGCATCGAGGGCATGATCCGGAGTTGTTTTGGTTAGATAAGTATGGACGTGATGATCGGGATGAAATGTTAAATGTTGATATCCGTTCTTTGTATCGGCATGAGCATGTTGCACCGGAAAAGTTGATTACCGGTTTGTATAAAGTCGTTGAGGATAAAACTTCCGATTTATTTTCGATGAATGATTTGTTTGGTAATGCGCTTGAGCATGATGAATTGGATAAAGTCAGTGAGTATTATCAACATTCGGATGGGTGGACAAATCGCTTAATTCAAGGCGATAGTTTGTTGGTGATGGCGAGTTTGTTGGAACGTGAGGGCATGGCGGGGCAGGTGCAAACGATTTATATGGATCCGCCTTATGGGATTAAGTATGGTTCCAACTGGCAAATGAAGTTGAATGATAGAAATGTGAAAGATGGTGCCGATGAGCATTTAACCGGGGAGCCTGAGCAAGTAAAGGCATTTCGGGATACTTGGGAATTGGGAATTCATTCTTATTTGAGTTATTTGCGGGATAGGTTGTTGGTTGCTAAGGAGTTGTTGACGGAATCGGGTAGTGTGTTTGTGCAGATTTCTGATGAAAATGTGCATTTGGTGCGGAATGTGATGGATGAAGTGTTTGGGAGTGGGAATTTTGTTTCTCAGATTTCATTTCGTAGAAAAGTAAATGCCATGAATCCAAAATACTTAGGTGTTGTCAATGACTACGTCATTTTTTACGCAAAAAGTATTGATTGTTTAAAATATAGAAAATTGTTCAAAAAACAATATTTTGTTCTTGGTAATAATTGGAATTATGTTGCTTTGCCCAAGAATGATAAAAGAAAGCTATCAAGAGATGAAATTCAAAATGTCTCTCTTTTGCCGGATAAAGCAAGAATTTTTGCTTCTTATAAACTTGCGCCCGCTGGTTTTAACCGAAACGCTATGTTTGATATCGAATATCAAAACAAAATTTATAAACCACCATTAACAGCGGGTGGTAGAAGTTGGAAAACGAATAAAATTGGAATGAAAAGGCTTATTCGGTTGGAACGCGTTTTACCACAAGGTGATACTTTAAGATTTATTGCCTATTTTGATGATTTTCCTTATATAGAAATTGATCATTCCTGGGAAGAAATGGCTTCTACACGAGATAAATATTATGTCGTTCAAACTGCTGAAGAAACAATTAAGCGTTGCCTCCTAATGACTACCGATCCCGGCGATTTAGTTCTTGATCCGACTTGTGTTAGGAAGGGGACTTTGGTTTTTACCCCCCCTGGCCCCCCCGCAGGCTGGGGGGAACAGAACGTGGCAGGGGACGGTTCCCCACCGTCTACGGGGGGGCCAGGGGGGGTAATTCCCATCGAAGCCATCCAACCCAACGACTATGTTTACGCCCACGATGGCAAACCGCACCGTGTACTCCGTACCATTCGCAAAACTTTTAGCGGTAACTTATTGGGTATTCACCACGCCCAAAGTAACAAACCACTATGGCTAACTCCCGATCATCGCGTACTCACAAAAACAAGACGCTACATATTTAGCGGTAATAGATCATGGCAACATAATAAACCGAGTATCTTTGAAAAAGCTCGCTTACTACGCAACAAAACCACCAAAAGCGAACAAATACTATGGGCTTCATTAAAGGGTAAACAACTGGGTGTTAAATTCCGTCGCCAACATCCCATTGGACATTATATTGTTGACTTTTTTTGCCGTGAACGTGCGTTAGTTATCGAAGTAGATGGAGAGTCACATTTTTCTCCAGAAGCACAACAATATGACGCACAACGTACTAACGTACTACAAGCAACCGGGTTACAAGTGATTCGCTTCACAAATCAACAAGTATTTCAACAACTGAATAACGTTTTATCTGCGATTCAACATCAAATTGGTGAACCAGCCCAAGAATTTGCAGAAGATGCGATTTGGTTAGCAGCTGAAAACTTACGCATAGGAGATACTTTGTTTTATGGTCATCAATGTCAACCGGTGCAAATTACTTCGATTGACTCTCAACAAACGACGGAAGAAGTTTATGATTTAGAGGTAGAAAATGCACACTCATTTATAACAGAGCAATGCATAGTCCATAACTGCGGCAGTGGCACCACCGCTTATGTTGCTGAACAATGGGGACGTAGATGGATTACTACTGATACTTCCCGTATTGCGTTAAATATCGCCAAACAACGTTTAATGACAGCCACTTTCCCCTACTACATGATGAGAAAACCAAGGATATTCGGCAAGGCTTTGAATATAAAACGGTTCCCCATGTTACTCTAAAAGCCATTGCCAACAATGAAGAAATCGACACCATTCATGCCAAATGGCAACAAAAATTAGAGCCAATGCTTGCCGAACTCAATCAACTGCTCAAACAAAACTGGCAAGAATGGGAAGTCCCCAGAGAACCTGACAAGAAATGGGCCAAAAAAGCACAAGACTTACTTGCTAACTGGTGGCAATTAAAACAACAACGTCAACAAGAAATGGATGCCTCCATTGCTAACAACTCCGGCTCAGAAACCCTATACGACCAACCCTTTGAAGACAAAAAGAAATTACGGGTTGCTGGTCCCTTCACCGTTGAAACGCTGCAAAGCTTTGAACCGATTAACCCAGAAAATGTCGAGGCTGAAAAACAACAAGATAACAGCACCTTTGAAGAACGCATTTTTGCTCATCTTAAATCCGCTGGGGTAAAAAATGGTATCAAAAACGAGCAAGCCATCTTCATTCGGGTAGAACATCTTGCCGATAGCTATTTACACGCGGAAGGATTTTATCAAGATGCTAATGAAAACGAGAAAAAAGCCTACTTTCATATTGGCCCAAAATTCGGCACCGTCACCAAACTAGCAGTGATCCAAGCAGTCAAAGCCTGTCGGCAACGTGGTGATGCGGATTGGCTGATTATTCTTGGCTTCAGCTTTGAAAGCGATATTAGCAACCAAAACGTCACCATGAATATTGGGACGTTTGAAGTCACCAAAGTACGAATGCACGATGACTTACTGCAAGCCGGTTTACTCAAAAAAGACAAAAAAGCCGCTTCATTCATCACCATTGGCGAACCGGATGTCAAATTGCACCAACAAGGCAAAGAAGCTTACGTTGAAATCCAAGGACTTGATATCTATGATCCCATCAAAGATATTGTCAAAGCGCGCAACATAGAAGACATTGCCTATTGGATGGTAGATACCGATTATGACGATAGCAATTTTGTGGTGCGTCAAGTTTTCTTTTGTGGTGGCAAAAAAGACGAATTTAAAAAATGGCAAAAAGGCTTAGAAAACCTCGCCAAAACTAAAACGAAGCGCAATGTAGAACGTACCTTGAAAATTGAAATTGATGACGAAGCCTTTGATAACTTATATGGCTTTAAATCTCATCGCTTTGCAGTGAAACCTGATCAAAAAATCGCGGTAAGAGTCATCAGTCAATTTGGTGAGGAAAGTACTAAAGTTATAGTCATGACACGGGAAAAGTGGTCTTAAAAGCCAGAACAGCAGCGAGATGGTGGGCAAGTTCGTTTCGACTCCGTCGAAACGAACTTACCCACCCTACATTTATCATTTATCTTGTTCTGTACATAGCTTACAAACGCCGCTGCAACAACTCTCGCAATTCGGCATCTGTCAAAACAATCGGATTCGTTTTCATACTACCACCTCGGCAATTAGCCACCACTTTGTCTATATTGTCAGCTTGCATCCCATAAGTACTTAGCTTGGGCAAGGCCAGCCGTTCTGTCCAATTTCTTAACGTATTCACTAAGCAGCTGCAAAACGCAGCATAATCGGTTTTACTAGAAACCGGAAAAGGATGATTTGTCAGTAGGGCCCCTATATTCGCATATTTGCTCAACGCAAGACTATCAGGTGTGCGCTCATTGAGTGCAGCGATATTAATATCCGTCTCTTCCGCAACCAAAGTGCCACAAACCACACCATGTGGACAGGGAAAATAGGCCCCCAAGGGTGAAGCGAGGCCGTGTACTGAACCTAAACCCGTTTGCGCCAGCGTGATACCCGATAACAAAGCGGCATAAGCCAATTGGCTACGCCCCGCCCTGACGGCCGCTTCATCTTGGCCTGCATAGGCCGCAAAAAAGCCATCACGAAAGGCCGTGATACCGGAAACGGCTAAAGCATCTGTCAAAGGGTTAGCATTACTAGAGACATAAGATTCTAATAATTGGGTAAACGCATCCATGCCATTAGCGGCCAATAAATCAGACGGACAAGAAGCTAATAAGGCCGGATCAACAATCGCCACTTGCGGCACAAGGCAATCATGGCGAAACGATTTTTTAAAACCATTATCGCCACGTCTACTCAGCACCGCATTTTTAGTCGCTTCGCTACCCGTACCCGCCGTAGTCGGTACAGCAATAAAAGGTGTTGCGGGCCCTTGATAGGGAATCCCTTTGCCCACCCCTTCCAAGTGATCCATCACCGAATTGCCATGCGGTAACAAACCTGCAATAGCTTTAGCGGCATCCAACACGCTACCACCGCCAATCCCTAGCACGATTTCAATACCGCTGTTTCCATAATCCTTGACAGCTTGATCAACACTATCGGGCGACGGTTCACCTTGCACACTGAAGGTTTCCCAAGTAATAGCTTGCTCACGCAAGTCTTGTAAAAGCGTTTCCCAGTGTGCGGTAGCACGAAACGACTGCGCCCCTGTGATAATCAATACCCGTTTACCAAACGCAGCCACTTGGGCCGGTATCTCTTTCACGCGCCCCTCACCGAACACAATACGCGGTAAACGGGCAATACTAAACGGTGCAATTTGCATCATAATCTAATTAGTCTTGAGGAAACAAACAGTTATAAGGTACACCTTCGCGTTGTTTCGCCATCATCATCGGCACTCTTTCACGCCACATCAGATAATGTAGCGTATCTTTATGAGCCTTCGCGTCTTCCTGAGTTGTGTAAGCTTCATACAAAATAAACTTGCCAGGATCATCGATATCTTGCAAAATATCAAAACGGCGATTGCCTTTTTCCTTAATAGAAGCCTCGTAATTAAGACGAGTCGCTTCAATAAATTTATCAATGTGTTCAGGCTTAACCTGAACATGAACAATAGTCACGTACATTTTTAATCAACTCCTGTGAGTTTAGTACAACGGATTTGCGGAATAAACTTCTTTCCTCAATGCCACCAATAAACTAATCCGTTTATTCCGTCAAACGAAGTAACGAAGCTTCGCTCGTTTATCCATTAAACTAAGCCCCCTATGTCACCATAAGAGACTCGTCTTCAAAGCACAAGCCGTGAGATTGATCCCGAACACGGCGTATCGAACAACTCTTTTTATTGACCCTAATTCTACAGCCTTTGTAATAATCTTTCTAAGCGTCGATTTGACACCATTTCATCTAAGTCCGAACCCCGCGTCGATGGTATTGGTTTATTTAGTTAGTGTTATCACTCGCCCGTTGACAAT
>QNEL01000344.1 GCA_003645185.1 Candidatus Parabeggiatoa sp. nov. 3 | reverse complement strand
TAAAGCCGGTTTAAAAGTCTTATTACAAGTGCGCGTTGAATTTCATACTCGTTTTGGATTATCGCTAGATGTCTTAGATATTGATCCTAATTTTACTCTAGGCGAATTGGAAGCGAAATTAAACCGTATAAGAACGCAACTCAAAAAAGAAGGGATTTATCTTCAAAATCAACAGATTGCGAAAGTCACTGAATTTTGTAAGGTTGCCGTGATAGCGCCGCCACAGGCGGCCGGTTTAGGCGATTTTAAAAGTCAGGCCGATGTTTTAGCGGCCTTTGGATTGTGTGAATTTCATTATTACACCACCGCTTTTCAAGGGCAAAATCTGATGACAGAAATGCCAGCGGCTTTTAAAAAACTCCATGACGATCATCACAGGCAATCTTATGATGCGGTTGTCATGATTCGAGGTGGTGGCGGAAAAGCGGATTTATTTCAATTAAATGAATATGAGATTGTGAAAGCGATTTGTACCGCGCAATTACCCGTTATTGTTGGGATTGGGCATGAAAGAGATCAAACCTTATTAGATGAAGTGGCTCACTTGGCTTGTCATACGCCCAGTTTAGTGATTACACACATTGCCGGCACGATTATTCAAAATGCGCGCAATGCGAAACAAGATTGGCAAAACGCTCGCAAATTAGCGAGCGAAAAGCTCAATCAAGCCAAATCGAACAATGAACGACAAATGGCGCTAATACGTGAACAAGCGGTTAGGCGAATAGGTGAACAACGCAATAAACTGACAGTCTTAATGCAAATGGTGAGCAATGCCAGTCAAACGCAACTGAATCAGGCGCATCATCAGATCAAATTATTAATGGAGCAAGTGTTATTGGGTGATCCGAACAGGATTTTGAAACGCGGGTATGCGATTGTGAGGAATCGTGATAATAAGATTATGACACGTAAGGCGGTTGCCCAAAAAGAAGCGTCTTTAATCATTGAATTTCAAGATGGGCAGATAAATTGCGGGCAACCACAAGGGATTGCCCCTACAAACCGTGATTGACTTTAAAAGGATCAAATAAACCTTGAAAGAAAAAGGGGCTAAATCCCCGAAGACAAAAACATATATTGATAATTATCAAAGACTTAAAGACATTGCAGCGGCCATGCGCGATATTGATGAACCCGATATTGATCAATTAGTCGTCATGGTAAACGAGGCGACTGAGGCTTATAAAAATTGTCAAGCGCGTATCGAGGCTGTTGAAAAGGCATTAGGTTTAGAATCAAAATGAAGCGTCAGTTCATTCATGTTGCCCTAATTTAAAAAAGAGTGGATAATGCGTGTCGTTTTTTGTGATTTGTAGAGACGCGATGCTTCGCGTCTCGACTATGTTGCATGTGATATTAAAATAAGCACCCCACACTTATTAATTAGGAAAGGAAACAAAACAATGAATATGTGGGTTTTTAGAGTGCCTAACGCTTTTAGCGGAAAACCTAAAGGAAGTTGTCCTACTACCTTAAATCAAGGGGCTTTGAAAACGGGACTGACGACAGGTACAGTAAGTCATCTTACATATGATGGTAGTATTGGTATTAATTTTATTTTAGAGGAATTATTTCAGCATCATCGTTTAAGACAGGGTTGGGGAATACCTACTCTTGATTTGAGATTGCCTGACAATGCTTGGATAGAAAATTTTATTATAGCTTCAAACCGATACTGGGGAGTTGTGTCAAATTGTGCTAAAGCAAGAGGCAGACTAAATATTTTGTCACGTATGGTTCAGATGAAAATCAACGACATTATCTTTTTACCAAATGTGAAAGATAAGGTTGTTGATCATGACTATTTCACTGTTGTTACGGTTAAAAACCCGTATTACTTTGAAGATAGAAGTCAGGAACCAAATACTTGGGAAAAAGATTTTGCTCATGTAATTGAAGTTAAGAAAATCGAAACTTATCGTTTTTCAGGGAAGACATTGCCAAAGTCAATTTTTGGAGCACCTTTTATGCACGCTATAGATCAAATTGGCCCCTCTTATAAAACATATAATACGTTTGAGCAGTTTGTTAAAGATTCTTACTAAACTTTGGTAAAACTCAATAGCAAGCGTAGGGTGGGTAGAAGCTTCGCTACAACCCACCATTCTTTGATTTTTTTTGGGTGTTTTCTATTGTCTAGTACAGCGAATTAGCGGTATCAACAGATTTTTATCAAAAGCTATTAATCCGTTAATACCGTTAATCGGTTGTACTCCCTTAAGGATTATGATTATGAACATATCACCTAAACCCGTTATTGGGCAATTGTCCACCAACTCGTCTGACCCATTTTGGCACCCTAGAACACTGGAAGAAATTGCGGCAGCTCAAGGTGTAAAGCCGGTTGAAGATTTTAATGCACTCTTGGGTGGGTGGCCAGAAGACGAATTAGACGACAACTTTGAAGAAACACTATCACATTGGCGAAATGAAAAAGCTTAAAATTCAAACAGATAATCGTCTCATTGATACTTGTGTCGTTTCATACCTTTTCAAAAAGCATTCACTCGCCCAAGATTCTCGTCCTTTACTCAAGGGAAAATTACTTTACCTCTCATTTATGACAATCGCAGAATTGTATCGTTGGGCAATAGGACGTGCATGGGGTGAAAATAAAATCAATCAATTACAAAAATAATACAAAATTATATCGTATTACCTAGCGATAATGAAATGTGTTGGCAATGGGCCAAGATTAATTCCATTAAGGGCAAACCAATGTCAGTAGGCGATGCATGGATTGCAGCAACCGCACTGCATTACAACATGCCACTTATTACCCACAACATCAAACATTTTGAACATCTTAAAGAATTAGGATTGAATATAATCACAGTTCAAACTGAGCCGGACAAATCGCAAGCGAAGGCTGGATAGCGCTTCGCTATACTTTGTTACCCGCTAGATTTTCACCCACTATTCCTATTGTCTGATTCAGCGAGCGTAGGGTGGGTAGAAGTTTCGCTACAACCCACCATTCCTTGATTTTTTTTTTGGTGTTTTCTATTGTCTAGTACAGCGGATTAGCGGGATCAACAGATTTTTATCAAAAGCTATTAATCCGTTAATACCGTTAATCGGTTGTACTCCCTTAACTTGATAATTATCAAAGACTTAAAGACATTGCAGAGGCCATGCGCGATATTGACGAACCCGATATTGATCAATTAGTCGTCATGGTTAACGAAGCGACTGAGGCTTATCAAAAATTGTCAAGCCTGTATTGAGGCAGTTGAAAAGGTGTTAGGCTTAGAGCCAAAGCTATTTAATTGTCGTCTTTTTGGAGAAAGTGTTTTTTTTTTTAAAAGTGGATAAAACCTCTAATAAACCGCGCTGCCATTACTATTATCAGTAGCTCGAAAACAAATAAAAGCAAAATAAATTTGGAACGAAAAGAAGGCCGCAAAATAAATTTGGAACGAAAAGAAGGCCGCAAAATAAATTTTGCACTCATTGTCATGCGCTGCACTTAACTGAATGGCATTGTCCCACTTCCTACGCTTGCTAAAGGATAAATTATGTGTGTAAATATGTTAAAAGTAATAAAGATAGATAACTTTAAATCTTTAAAAAAGACAGAAATAACGCTTAGTAAAAATAGTTTTTTAATCGGCATGAATGGGGCAGGAAAAACAACATTTCTTCAACTTATTGACTTCTTGTCCGTTATCTCTTTAGGAAAAATGGAAGAGTGGTTAGAAAAAAGAGAGTGGCGTAAAAAAGAGTTAACTTTTTATGGCAGTAATAAATTCTTGATTGATATTGAAGTGACTTTTCAACTCGGGCAAGAGACTTATATTTGGGATATGGCATTTAATAGTCAAAACCTAAAATGTACAAAAGAGCGTATATACCAACAATCTGGCGAGACTTATCGTCCAATACTGAGTGTCAATGGTGGAGAATATCGTTTTTATACACAGAGTAAAGAGAAGATCAATTTTAAATACAATGGCTCTATTCTTTCAGCGTTGGAATCTGATTTATTGGGTGATGAGCTCAATAGTATTCATAAATTTTTCAGTGAAATTCGTTCAGCCGAATTGCTAAGCCCGGTTCTTATGAAAAAAAGAGCAAGAGAAGCTAAAAATGAGATAGGGCTTGGAGGCGAGAAGCTATCAGCATTTTTAAATGCTTTGAGTCGTGATAAAAAAGAACAGTTACAAAAAACATTAAACCGTTTCTTCCCCGATATTGACTCATTTGAAACCTCATCTCTGCCTTCAGGTTGGAAAAAACTCTCTGTGGTAGAAAAACATAACAGTGGATTAATAGAGACAGATAGTTTGCATTTGAGTGACGGCGTGTTGCGTATTTTGGCGATATTGTCACAACTCTTGACGACTGAATCTATTTTGATATTTGATGAGATAGAAGATGGCATCAATCAGGAGTTCGTTGAAAAACTGGTTGAGACACTGCTTAACTCTCATCACCAAACGATTGTGGCAACACATAGCCCACTATTGCTTAATTATTTAGATGATCATATCGCTAAAAAATCCATATTATTTGTCTATAAGGCCCAAGATGGCTCGACTAAAATGGATAACTTTTTTGAGCTTATTGCTAAGCATCAAAAGATAAGTGATCATGAGTATGATCTATTTGGTCCCGGTGAGATAATGCAGAGAGTTAATCTTTTAGAACTGACTCAAAAACGACTGTTCGAGGCCAATCATGAAGATAGCGATTAGAGGAGAAGGCCCAGCAGATATGGGTGTTTCGTATTATGCTGAGCCTTTGAAAAAAGGCCATAAGATCATTTTGATAGAAAAATTGGATTGTTATCAACAACTTTATAATATTTTACGCCAGACAAAAGAGGATATTGAGTGGGTTTATATTCCTAAAAAGGATATAACAGCTTCTTCAGGAAACAGAAAAAAAATGATATTAAGGGGTAAAAAACAACATAGAAAAGAGAGTGATTATGAGAAATGTATATTAAAAGGTTTTTACACTAACAGTGAGTCCTTTGGTTGTTTAGCAAAAGAGCAAGGCGCTGATATAGCCCTATTTTTTATTGATAGAGATAACGATTCCAATGAAACGCGATATAAACAGGTTAAATTAGGTTTAAAGCAAAGCGAATATGACGCAACAGGTGTCCCAATGATGCCGGTTAAGACAAGTGAAGCCTGGCTAATGTGTTGTTGAAGCCAGTATCAAAACGGTGCAAAGCATGAACAGGCAACAACTGATAAAACGAGTCGAAATTATCCTAAAAAGATATGTAAAGCAAGTGGTTATACACAACAGCAGATAGCAGAAAATTGTGAATCCAATAAAATTGACATGCCAAGTTTTAATAGATTTAAAGAAAATTTTAGAGGAGCTATTAATGCTTATCTGGGTTATGAGGTTTGCAATTAGCTCGCGTAGTATCGCTGCGCGTCATACCCCATGAATAAATTTCGTGAGGCGGATGACGACTTTATGCCCATATGCAGTATAAACAAAAGTTTTTTAACAAAATTCTTATATATAGTAAAACCTGACAGGTTTTAAAAACCTGTCAGGTTTGGCCGAACATCTATAGAGTTAAAACGGAGCAGATAAACAGTGAAAGAAAAAGGGGCTAAAGCCGACAAAAACTTATATTGATAATTTGATCAAAGACTTAAATAAATTGCAGAGGCCATGCGCGAGATTGACGCGCCTGATATTGATCAATTAGTTGTCATGGTGAACGAAGCGGCTGAGGCTTATCAAAAATTGTCAAGCGCGTATCGAGGCCGTTGAAAAGGTGTTAGGTTTAGAGGCAAAGCGTGAGCGATTTAAGTCATTCTGTTTTGAGAAAGTGTTGTCTTTTTTTAATAAAAAGTGCATAATGCACTCCGTTTTTTGTCGTAGAGACGCGATGCATTGAGAGACGCGATGCATTGAGAGACGCGATGCATCGAGAGACGCGAGGCTTCGAGAGACGCGAGGCATCGAGAGACGCGAGGCTTCGAGAGACGCGAGGCATTGAGAGACGCGAGGCTTCGAGAGACGCAAGGCATTGAGAGACGCGAGGCATCGCGTCTCTACCGACAGTCGGGTAACGTCACCCATTGAAACAAGAATTGCGTTTAAATCACATAAGCTAAAATGTCGGTTGGCAGTCAGGCAATGTAGCCAGAATATGCTTCGTCAAAACAAACGCCCCAACGCTTTACAGCTTTGGGGCATTTTTTTGACCAGCGCCAACAAAATTGACGAACTAGCCACTATAGCCAATCTCTTTTAATCGTTCTTCGGCTTTATCTGCTAAATACCAACGGATGCAAGTAAAAAAGGGTGGCCAATGTTGATTGAGATCGAAGTACACTTCAGCCAATTCTTCAAGTGCTTCATCTTCTGAAAGGCCTGAACGGGTTAGTTTTTCAAAACGGCTCCTGAAATGCTTGATCACGCTTGCCCTGAATCGCTTCAGTCTAGTGGCATTCAGGTTAAGTTTCTCAATCGTTTTTTGGGCTTTTTTCTGTAAATGAGGTGGACATAATTTGAGATCAACTTCTATCTTTCCCGCATCTTTTCCTTGCTCTATATATTTAAATAATCTTGGAAAAGCCGGAACATCATATAATGGATTTAAAATAACCTTTTCAAAATTATGGCTACTTTTTGGAACGTCACAACTGTGATCAGGAGTCGTAAAACGGTTATCTATCACATCACTTTTATTTCCGCCGGTGCAAACTCCAAGTAAGTTTTTCCAGTCTAGGGCATGGTTAGGTGGCGGATCGTGTGGTTTTTTGGGGTGAAAGTGTTCAACTCTAAAATCATCAGCCCCTTGAACTTGCTCATCAGCTAACGCCAGATCAATCTCACAATAAGCACATAAACCTTTTTGATCTTGAATTAACTGCTTTTTAATCGCTTTATATCTTTGGATATTATTCCTCAATCCATCCCAATCACCTTCTGGCTTAACGGCTCGATATGAAGACAATTCTGGCGGTTCGATATCAGACTTATTTATTTTCTTCATGTTCTCTCCCGTCTGCGAGTATGTAGACGAATGTCTATATCAGCATTGGCTAAGGCCGGTTCATACCCATGTCCCCATTTATTCAGTTTAGAACGTAATGCTATTGCTTCTGTTGAATCCCATTTTTCCAAACTAATCAGTTCAAGATAACGATTGAGATTCTTAACAATATCAATATTTTGTGGTCTTGGCTTAATACCTAATATATCTTCTAGCAACTGTTGTGATTCAGCGCCCTCAGAAAATTCAATAGGCATCAAGCTTGCTTGTTCACGACTGTCCCAGTGTATTGCTCTGATGGATGAACTGGGTACTGTCGTTAGCACTTGTGGACTGTGCGTTGTCACAATAAATTGAAGATTGGGAAAGGTTTTTAAGATAGAGGGTAGTATCGTTTGCTGCCACCCAGGATGCAGGTGCAATTCGACTTCATCAATTAATATAATCCCCTCTATTTCCAGAGGATTTTCCCTATCTGGATTGGCTTCAGCCATACGGGCCGCGATATCCATAATCATCGCAAGCATAGTGCGATTACCATCACTCAATTGTTCAATTCTTAGCGTCTTAATTTCGTTATCGGTTTGCCAATCAATTAAAAAACATAAGGGCAGAACCTCAGTACGCGGATTTCTGAACATCGGCATCGCCGATTCAATCGCCTTTCTTATGGTTTGGAGTTCAGGTTGTTGATAATCCGAATCCTGCTTTTGTCCTCGACGTTCCAATTTTTCCAAAAAATAGAAATATTCAAAAAAACGACGGAAGTTGGCTTTTGCTTCTAAAGCCCCTTCAAGCGCTTCAAAACACCTTTTTTTAAAATCTCGATGTTTTTGAGGCACCTCAAAAACACCACGACCGGTTCCATAGTAAGCGAAAATGGGCAAATGAAACGGACTGTTGTCATTGTAGGCTTCTATCAATTTATCAACATTATCATTAAGCGATTGAGTACCATAAGGTGTCGGGATTTCGTTTTGCGTTTTCTGAGTTTGATCACGCTTTTCTGTACGATCCCATCGTATGCCATGAGTACTCTCAAGAGCAATTCGCATATACGCTGGCTTACTGCCATCGCTATAAACTAAGAAATCAGAATCCTTTGGATTTATTCCAGAAACTTTAGGCAGTCTTGTGATGAACTGATCTAAACCGGTAGCAATGGCATCTAAAATAGAAGTTTTACCCGCGCCATTTTTGGCTACAATAACGGTTAGCCGTTCATCAATTGCCATAGAAAATGAGGAAAAGCATCGAAAATTGGTGAGTGTCAGTCTTTTGAGTTTCATTTTGAGAGTTGCCTTGAGTTGATAAACTAAACAGTTTACACACTTGAGATCATAAAATCTATACATAATGCCTGTAGAGACGCGATGCTTCGCGTCTCAGCTTCGCGTCTCAGCTTCGCGTCGTAGCGAAGCGTCTCTGCATAGCAATAAACTAGAGACGCGAGGCATCGCGTCTCTACAAGAAGATAGAGATGCTTTATGGTATTAATTTTATAGTTATAAGTACTGAAGCACAAATAAACAGGTATTTTGGGCATTCGCCCTGGATTGCCCCTACGGGTACGGTTGTAGGGGCAATCCCTTGTGGTTGCCCCGATTGCTTCTATTAAAATACCTGAAAAT
>QNEL01000343.1 GCA_003645185.1 Candidatus Parabeggiatoa sp. nov. 3 | reverse complement strand
TCATAAGAGTGATGAAGCGTAAGTAATTGGGTGATGGTGGGCAGCAAAAAGACGCTACCCACCCTACGAGGAATGGTACTTTCATTAAATGTTACCAACAAAACGGTTAGGGATAACTATTTTAATGATCTTGGAGAGTTTTCCGCTATAGTGGGAGAAACTGGATTAATTGTTTCATTTTGTTTATTAATCCGTTTATCCACGTCATCCGTTGTACTCACCTGACGTTGCCGACGCGCTGCAATTTTTTCATCCGCAGTATTACGCACAATGACTTCATACAAAATCGCTTCCGCATTACCTTGTTTGCGTAATACCCGCCCTAAACGTTGCACATATTCTCGATCACTGGCACTCCCCCCTAAAATCACTGCTATCTTGGCTTCAGGTACATCAATCCCTTCATTTAACACTTTAGTTGTCACAATGGCTCGATATGTGCCTTTCCGAAACTCTTCCAAAATAGATTTACGTTCAGCCGCTTTAGTTTGATGAGTGATGACAGGAATCAAATGTTGTCGAGCGATGCGATAGGCAAAACGATTATGGGCCGTGAAAATCAGCATCGGTTGATAACAATGTTCACGCAAAAGTTGATCAAGTATATCCAGTTTCCCTTGCGCTTGATGAATAATATCTTTCCAAGTTAATTCCGCCACTTTAGCACGACGCGCTTGTGCATCACTGGCACTACGACGAGTCAATTCATGCCACCAGTTTGAACCATGCGTTTCGCGCAAACGATTATCTTCCACATAGCCTCTATACGTTGCATAAGCCCTATCGTAAACCTGTTTTTCATAATCATATAAATCCACTCTAACGCGCTGAGTACGATATTCTGCTAATTGCTCACCCGTCAACTCATCAATATGTTTGCGATAAAGCACAGGGCCCACTATTTGATCTAATAAAGCCACCGGATCAGAAGGATCGATAGGATTAAATAATTGTAATTGATCATTCACGGAAGCCTTTGCTTTCTTATAAGGCGGAGTGAAATTATCTTGATGGGGATAAGTGGCCGTCAAACCTAAGCGATAGGGGGCCGCACACATCAGCGCGATTTCATGCCATGAAGGTGCCGGTAAATGATGAATTTCGTCAAAAATCAATAACTTAAAATAATTTCCTAAAGTGTCAGCATGTGCCCATCCACTGGGATAAGTCGTCACCGTAATAGGCAACCTTTCCTTTTCTAAACCATACCAAACACCGATGTCTATACCAAAAGCGTTTTTCAAACGGGTATACCATTGATGCAATAAATCAATTGTCGGCACCACAACCAATGTGCTAACCTGTGCTTGTATAATAGCACGTAAAGCTAAAACCGTTTTACCGGCCCCAGTTGGCAGAATAACGCTACCCCAACGATCAGCCGCAACCCAAGCATTAAGGGCTTCAATTTGATAAGCATGAAGCTCCCAGTTTTCTTGGAGATGAAGCGATAAGTTTTGCCAGCGCGGAATAGTATTGCGAATACCTTGTTCATAAAGCCAGGGGCGAACAAGCCGATAATCAACCGCACGACAACGCCATTTTCCTTCATGCCAAAGAAATTGGGCTGGCACCGTAACCGTTTTGTCCACGTTATCGAGTACAATTGTACCCCCATCAAAACGGCCACGAGGTGTCTCTTCTATTTTGCCGTCAAAAGGCGGGCGGGGTTTAGAAAAATCAGGATTCGTTTTCCTCATAATGTTTTCTTTCAAACCGTTTATTTATAAATGAATAGAGGGTGGGCAACAAAAACACGTTACCGGCCCCCTACATTTTGATTTATGTATAACGATGAATATTGGAGGGTTGAGGGATTTGTCTTAAAGATATTTCGCCATAAATTGTTTGGTTATATCACTGAGCCGCTTATCTAATCTCTCAAAAACCCGTTCTTGAATAACATCAGGCACACCACCATAGAAGGCCTGTGCCATGCCCCCTGTTATGCAAGCCATCGTGTCACTATCGCCACCTAGAGAAATCGCATTTCTAATCGCATCTTCATAACTTGAAGATTCCAGAAAAGCAATGATAGATTGTGGCACGGAACCTTGACAGGAAACATCAAAATAATAAGATTGCCTGACTTGATCTAAGGGGGTACTGAGATCGTATCCAAACGTCTTTTCAATGTAATCCTTGATAGTCGGTTTATCATTGCCCGTTCTCGCTAAAAAAATAGCCGCCGCCGTCGCTTGGGCACCTTTGATGCCTTCTGGATGGTTATGGGTTACCTCAGCACTGTGTTTCGCTTCTTCTAAAACCGTCTCTAAATCATTGTAAGCAAAACCCACTGGACTAACACGCATTGCGGAACCATTACCCCAACTATTGTAGGGTTCCGTTTTACGAGACACCGCCCAAACCTGAAAAGCGCCGCCATAACCGGCCCAATAAAAATCATGGTAATATTTTTTGAGGTTTTTGACATAAGGGATATTATTGAGAATGCTATCCGCTAATGCCACTGTCAAGACGGTATCATCCGTGAATGTACACCCTATTGTAAATAAAGGAAAATCCTTAGTTTTAAGCGGGTTGACTTCATAAACAGAACCAATAATATCACCTGCGATTGCACCTATCATGCGTTATCTCCTAAAAACGTTGTGTTTGTAGTCATTGTGTTTATCATTCTATTGCATAAGGGGAATGATATTAAATACTGAATCATCAATTTTCTGAGCACCTATCAGTTTGGCCTGATATTTTTTTTTCTTTACGGCGATCACAGAGGGCCACAGAGGGCCACAGAGAATAAGTCATTCACGCTTTCTTAGCGTCGTTTCGCTTCGCGAAACACAGCGATGAAAAGTTGCGCGCAACTTTATTTCACGCGAAAGTTTCGCGTGAAATCGTGAATTTGATTTTTAATTATATTGTGATACAAAATACATTGTAAATGTATGTGTTTTTTACCCAGAATTTAAAAACGGATAGGTGGTAAGCATCAATTTTGTATTATCCTCACGAAATCAAAATCAGGATTGTCAGTTGTAGCAATAGTCAATTCTTTTATTCCTCTGCATATTGTCGGTTTTATTAAGTTTGATGCCCGTGAAACCAAAGAGATTCCTTCCTGCCCCAGATTAATAGCGTCAGATGCGGCTAAAAGTCGTTTTTGTTTCTCATTAAAATGGGGGAAATAATCTTATATCCTACATTCATCACACCTTAAGATCGTTTTTGGTAATTAAAAATAAAAAAACATCGATGCCTCGAAATTTCTTAATTCTCGAATTCTAGGTTTTGAATCACCGAACCATAAGTTTTGACACTATCGGTTTTTCAAGACTGCCAAATACTGATAACTTGACGATAGGCCTTTGTGAACGACACATTTATGTTATATCGTATGGGCAGAAACCGCAATACAATGATCATGATAATCTTGATAGAACGCTGAAGAGGCTGATTGTCATGATCGACGCTGATTGGTTTTATCAGCGGCGTCAGTATCATCATGATAATCAGTGTTCTATCACAATCAGCGCAAATCAGTCTGATCATGATAATCAGCGTTCTATCTGTTGAATTTATTTAAACTGCCTCCCCTTCCACAACAAATAAACCGCTGGCACGACAAACAACGACAACAACGGTGCCGTAATCATCCCGCCTACCATTGGTGCCGCAATCCGTTGCATCACTTCTGAACCGGTACCCTGTCCAAGCATAATCGGCAATAAGCCAGCAATGATCACGGCCACTGTCATCGCTTTCGGGCGAACTCGTAATACCGCGCCTTCCATGATAGCGGCTTTGACATGCTTGTAATGATTCAAGCGGTTACTGGTTTGGTATTCCCGGAAAGTGTTGTCTAAATAAACCAGCATGATGACTCCAAATTCGGCTGCGACACCGGCAAGCGCAATGAAACCGACACCGACGGCTACAGACAGGTTGTACCCTAACAGGTAAATGAGCCAAAAGCCGCCGACTAAGGCAAAGGGTAAGGTTGCCATCACGATTAACGCTTCACTCATATTGCCAAAGGTTAAATACAAGAGTAGCAAAATGATGAAGAGGGTTAAGGGGATGACTTGCTTTAATTTTTCTTGGGCGCGCAGCATGTATTCGTATTGTCCAGAGAATATGATGGAATAGCCGGGGGGGAGTTTGACTTGTTCGCGAACGACGAGTTGGGCTTTTTGCACGTAGGTGCCGACATCTACGCCGCGAATATCGACAAATGTCCAGCCATTCAAACGCGCGTTTTCGCTTTTGAGCATGGGCGGCCCATCCACGATTTTAATTTCTGCGATTTGTGCTAAGGCAATTTGGGCACCGGTGGGCGTGACGAGCAATAATGCTTTTAAATTCTCCAAGTCATCACGGACTTCTCTGGGAAAACGGAGATTGACTGGGTAACGTTCTAAACCTTCTATGGTTTCCGTAATATTCATGCCGCCCACGGCGGCGCTGATGACGGCATTGATGTCGGCAATATTGAGGCCTAAACGGGCCGCTTTGATGCGATCTGGAATGATTTCCACATAGCGGCCTCCTGCTACTCGCTCAGAATAGGCAGAAATTGTCCCTTCTACTTGCATGACTGCGGTTTCAATCTGGCGGCCGATGTCTTCAATCACTTTCAAATCAGGCCCTGCGACTTTGATACCGACTGGCGTTTTGATGCCCGTGGCTAACATGTCTATGCGCGTTTTGATGGGCATCACCCAAGCGTTAGTCAATCCGGGAAAATCAACCAAGTGATCCAATTCGTCAATCAGTTTGTCTACTGTCATGCCTTCGCGCCATTCTGTTTCCGGTTTTAATTGGATAACGGTTTCAATCATCGTGAGGGGTGCGGGATCAGTTGCCGTGTCGGCGCGGCCAATTTTACCGAAGACGCTTTTGACTTCTGGCACACTGGCAATGATTCTATCCGTTTGTTGTAATAATTCTTGCGCTTTGCCAATGGAGATGCCCGGTAAAGTGGTGGGCATGTACAACAAATCCCCTTCGTACAATTCGGGCATAAATTCAGAACCTAAGCCTTTTGTCATTTTGGCTAACCAAGGCTGATCGGCAAAGCGGGTTTGCCAATATTGGGGTAAATCTGTTTGCCATTGTTCCACTTGTTCTAATAGGGCTACGCGCTGTTTTTCCAGATTGGGAGAGTTTGTCGTCACTTGCCCAACGAAGTGTAAAGGCCAGATTAAGGGTGTGAGTAAACTGGCGATACCAAATAACGGAATAGCAACAGTCAACATGACTAACACAGCGAAGAATAACGTGGTACGGGGTAACAATAGAACAATTCGGAGTAACGGGCGATAGATCACAATCAGTAACCAACTGAGTGGATTGCTTTTTTCACGGGGAATCCGGCCGCGAATAAAGTAGCCCATTAATACGGGTACCAATGTCACTGCTAATCCTGCCGCCGCTGCCATCGCGTAAGTTTTGGTAAAGGCTAAGGGAGCAAATAAACGGCCTTCTTGGGCTTCTAAGGTAAATACCGGAATAAAACTTAACGTTATGATTAATAAGGAAAAAAACAAGGCTGGCCCGACTTCAGTCGCCGCTTGGGTTATCAATTGCCAATGTGCTTGCGAAGAGATTTTTTGTTCAGGATGAGCCAGTCGCCAGCGTTCTAAATGTTTATGGGCATTTTCAATCATGACAATCGCGCCATCCACCATCGCGCCAATCGCTATAGCAATACCGCCTAAAGACATGATATTGGCGTTAATGCCTTGTTGCTGCATAATGATGAAAGAAATCAGAACGCCGATAGGCAAAGTGATAATGGCAACTAAGGCGGAACGCAAGTGAAATAAAAACACTAAGCATACCAATGCAACCACAATAAATTCTTCAATCAGTTTGTCTTGCAGATTATTGACAGCGCGTTGGATTAAGGCGGATCGATCATACGTTTCTACCACTTCCACGCCTTCTGGTAAACCGGCTTTGAGTGCTGCCAATTTCTGTTTCACAGCCGCAATGGTGGTTAAAGCGTTTTCGCCATAGCGCATCACAATAATCCCCCCAGTCACTTCGCCTTCACCATCCAAATCGGCTACCACGCGACGCATTTCTGGGCCTATTTGCACTGTGGCTATATCACGAATTAATAAAGGCGTACCCGTTTCACTCACCGCAACCGGAATGGTTTCAATATCTTCAATAGAAGATAAATAACCTCTGGTGCGAATCATGTATTCTGCCTCTGCTAATTCAATGACAGAACCCCCTACTTCTTGATTCGCGTTTTTAATGGCTAGGCTGACTCGTGATAAGGGAATATTAAAGGCCCGTAATCTTTCAGGATCGACAACCACTTGGTATTGTTTGACCATGCCACCGACGGTGGCGACTTCGGCAACGCCGGGCACCGTTTGCAATTCAAACTTTAAAAACCAATCTTGCAGACTACGCAGTTGAGATAAATCATGTTGACCAGTACGATCAACCAAAGCGTAGGAATAAATCCAACCGACACCCGTCGCATCAGGGCCTAAACGCGGTTGTATGCCAAGCGGTAGACTAGACGCAGCTTGATTAAGATATTCCAACACTCTGGAACGCGCCCAGTACATGTCAGTGCCGTCTTTGAAAATCACATAAACATAAGAATCGCCAAAGAATGAATAGCCGCGCACCACTTGTGCCCCTGGCACCGAAAGCATGGTTGTGGTAATGGGATAAGTCACTTGATCTTCAACGACACGAGGCGATTGTCCAGGGTAAGTCGTTTTAATAATCACTTGTACATCAGAGAGATCGGGAATCGCATCTAAGGGCGTTTTTTGTAAAGAAACCCAGCCCCAACCGGTGATAATGACGGTGGCTACTAGGACTAAAAAGCGGTTGTGGATCGACCAATGAATGATATTTTTTAGCATAGTGGGTTTTCCTAATTTAAGTTACTATTTTTGCAACTGATTGATATATTAAGCATTTTTACCAATTCGTTTGTTGATAAAGTAAATCACGACTTGGCAATAAGGCTTATATTTTCCGTTTATTTGGCTTTTATATTCCTGAATCTTCCTTTCAATATCTGAAGACGACCAAGCCGCGTTTCTACCTTTGATATTGATGAGCTCTTTTTTAACTTGATCGATTATTGCTTTTCTGTTATTGACTAGCGTTTGCGTGTTTAAATTCAAAATCTCATTTAATGCTTTATTAATCTTTGGAGCATCAGAGTATATTAAACCATTACTTTTGAATTTGGAATGAAAGCCTTCGCAAAATTTATTTTGCTGCTATTTTCGTTCCAAATTTATTTTGCTGCCCTCTTTTCGTTCCAAATTTATTTTGCCGCCCTCTTGTTAGCCCTCGCAAATAAATTTTGCACTCCAATCAGGAGTAAGTTTGGAACAAAAATATTTGTTATTTTATAACAAGAAATTTGTACTTCATGCAATCGGGAAACGCTATATCAGCAGATATTAAGAAATCTTGACATGCCCAATTTTCGTTCCAAATTTATTTTGCCGCCCTCTTGTTAGCCCTCGTAAATAAATTTTGCACTCCAATCAGGAATAAATTTGGAACAAAAATATTCGTTTTTATAACAAAAAAATTGTACTTCATGCAATCGGGAAACGCTATATCAGCAGATATTAAGAAATCTTGAAAGGCCCAATTTTAGTGAAAAATTTATTTTGTTGCCCCTTGGAGAAAAAATGTACGAAAGCTGGTTTATTTGGAAGGTAGCCCAGCAAACTAAAATTTGCACTCCAGCCAGCAAACTCAAGTTGGAAGGCCGACCAGCTTTCGTACATTTTTTGTTCTGTACAAAGAAACTCATTTTGCTTTTGTGTCCGAACTTGAGTTTTGACATAAGCTTGCTGTTATTCAATAGAATACAAGAAGCTACCCCGATCTATTTGAGTTATACCCTGAATTTCGCCCAAGGCAATGCTAATATTTTTTTTGCCTACGAGAGAGTCACTTATCAAAACTTCTCTCACATCAGTCTCTATTTCTTCACCACTTGGCAACACAATTCTCACTTGAGTACCAATCTCAGCTTTCACTTCATCTTTACTTAAAGCATCAATTTCAGAATTAACGCCACTAACAATTAACCCTGTTTTCTCTATTCTGACAGAATCTTCTATTTTCATAACGACTTTCATTAGATACTCCCCTCACACACGTTGCTGAATAAATAACTGATCTTTAACCTCCTTAATATTGATTCCATCGTGATGAAGTCTGGCTATACCATCCATGAGCAACCGAAATCTTTCTGTACTCTCCAAACCTGGTGCAAATCTGGCTGCTCTAATACTGGCCTGTGCTTCCTCCTTTGAAAGCCTATCCTGTGTTCTACCAGCCAACGCGGCTTCTCGATGACCAACAATTTCATGTGCTAAAGTACCTTTTATTCCAATTCTCGAATTAGCTGTCAAGGTGCCTATACCCACATTCCCCGGTACAACATCGCTACCAATATTGAGTATTGAGAACAGTTTGCCATGAGCATAACCGGTGTTTAATTCCGTGTCATCTACGATTCTGATAAGTACTGAAGCACAAATAAACAGGTATTTTACAACAAAGGGCAACCACAAGGGATTGCCCCTACATGACATTGTGTAGGGGCAATCCCTTGTGGTTGCCCCCTTTCTGTTTTTTTTAAATA
>QNEL01000342.1 GCA_003645185.1 Candidatus Parabeggiatoa sp. nov. 3 | reverse complement strand
TAAAATGGAACAATTGAACACTCATTTCACCCATATTGACCTCTAAAACTGAACAACGGGACATTCAAAAATATTTAACAAAATCAACTACTTATTTTTATTCTTTTTTCTGACATAACAGAAGAATTGAATCAAACCCAAGAGAAATTGATCTTAAAGATAGAGGAATTAAACCAAACCCGTCAAGAGTTGGTACATAGTGAAAAAATGGCTTCACTTGGGCGATTAGTCGCCGGTTTTGCCCATGAACTGAACACCTTTATCTTTTATCGGGATTTTATCGGGATTACCAAACTTGGCGTATTTTCGCGCTCGAAGCCTGAAGTGGCTTTTGTTTTTATTGTAATCGAATCGAAAAATGGAAATGACTAATCTGCCTCAATCCTCTCAGAGGCTATTATTAAATTATCTTGATTTGCTGGCAACATGGAATCGGGTGTATAACTTGACTGCGGTGCGTGATGTTGTACAAATGAGAACTAAACATATTGATGATTGTTTAGCTGTTTTGCCTTATATTTGTGGTACACGCATTTTAGATGTGGGCACTGGGGCCGGTTTGCCTGGCTTGGTGTTAGCCATTGCGCGGCCTGATTGGCATTGTGTTCTTTTGGATAGTAGTGCTAAAAAAATACGTTTTGTTCAACAAGCGATCATAGATTTAAAAATTCAAAATGTTGAGGCCGTGTGTACGCGCATTGAGGCCTTTCAGCCTAAAGCAAAATTTAATACAGTGATTTCAAGAGCTTATGCCAGTTTGTCGCGTTTTTATACTCAAACGCTGCCGTTTGTGACAGCTGAGGGTTGTTTGTTGGCTATGAAAGGCGTTTATCCTGAGACTGAGATAGCACAGTTGGCTGATTTGCCGCTGCATTTAGAGTGTTTACCCTTACAAATACCACAGTTATCCGCGCAGCGGCATTTAATTTTAATACGGCCGAATGTTGAGGCAAATAAGTGATAAGATTTATTGGAGTGCAAATTTATTTTGCTTTCAGCCCGCTTTTCGTTCAAAATTTATTTTGCTTTCAGCCCGCTTTTCGTTCAAAATTTATTTTCGTTCAAAATTTATTTTGCTTTCAGCCCGCTTTTCGTTCAAAATTTATTTTGCTAATCTATCTATAGTATTTTATCCCCAACAATCGGAATATAGGGGATTTTTCCAAAAGGCGCAATCGCGACTTTATAACGGTGAACAGTATAATTGATGGTTTAATTTAAATCAGCGGTGAATGATGATGACATTATTCTCTTTTATTAAAAAAATTCAAGGGCTTATCTTACTGGGCCTGATGTCTACTGTGATTGCCATACCTGCTAATGCACAATCACCTACTTCGTATGCTATTGGGCAATATGCGGATCCCACAAAGGCAGGATATGACAATAATCTCAAGCTAAGTAAGATACTCAGTATTCTTGGGGCCAATGAGTTGGAAGTGAGCATAATCGGCCAGATTGAAAAACGTTACGATCATTTAACGCTTTATGACAGTCATAATAAAGAAATCGGTAAGTACAATGGTGACATTTACGAACAATTCACGGTAAAAGGCGCTTCTATTCGGGTGGATTTTAAGTCAGATAGACGTACCACTGATAAAGGTTTTAGGATCAAGATTTCTCTTCGTTTACCGGCGAAGGTGTTTAAGGATATCAAAAAGAAATTATTGGCAGCCAGTTACCGGTTTTTAAATCTGGGCACTTCAGAAGCCTCAGAGAAAATCAGCCAAAATGTACAGGTTTTAAAAACGTTACAGACTAAAATGCAACAAATGCAACAAACACCTCAAACGAATGCTTTTATTGAGCAAGTTGCGAATAAATTAATGCTTATCGCACAAACCTACAATGAGCTTGCTGCGATGAACTTATGGATTATGAAGGCACATCAAGAACAATTTGATATCCTCAAGGGATTGAAAAAGCAAACGCAATATCAGATTCATCAAATTGAACTCAAGAAACAAGGCTATGAAGATTCATTGGATCAAACCCAAACTCAGTTGGAAAACACTCTTGATAATTTTGAACAACAAATGATGCAGCTTTCCATGGCCGGTTATGAAAGCATTATACCCAGTCTCCATGCCCAAGAAGAGAGTTGGAATGAATTAGATAAGCTTCAAAATACGCTTGAAGCTAAACTTCGGCTTCATTCAAATTATATTGGTTTATTTTTGGATACATTGAAGGTTAATGGACAAATTTATCAAGAATTTGCACAAGCGGCTTTGATGCGTCAAAAAACGATTTTAACATTAAGTCAGACTATTAAATTTCCTCAATTTTGTGATAACTTGACTAAAATAGTCAAGAATGAAAGGGATATCAGACAGTGGATAAAAAAAACTCAAGACAGTGAATGGAGTGTCAGTCAATAACTGTCATTTTGTAAGCTTTATTAACTGATGTTACGCACCCAGATTCTTTTTTTTTGATAAAAAACTGGCCCAAAAGTTAATCTGCCAGATTTGCTCTGTGCCAGATTTGCTCTGCAGAGCAAATCTACACCAGAAACGCGATGCGCCAGTAGAGACGCGATGCCTCGCGTCTCAATGCCAGATTTGCTCTGCAGAGCAAATCTACACAGCTGATTTTAATTCATAACTTATTGATAAAAAAAATTCATTTAAAAAAAATTAAAATATCAATTCAGATGTTTGAATAGACACAGAAGTTGAGTGCGTAACATCAGTTATTAACGGTAAAGCATATTGAGATTGAATTGAAAAGTGATAGAGGCACTTAAAACCATGACAAAAAAGCGTGTTATTTTTAGCTGGATTGGCATTATAGTCGTGATCGGATTTGTGAGTTTGGTTTTATCTCTGCTGATAACGCCGCATGAACCACCGGAAATGCCCGCTTCAAATCAACCCATTCCAAAACTGTCGCCACCGTCAACAATTGATAGAGTTGATCCAGAATCCTCTCAGTCTTCATCGCTACCTGTTTCAAAACAACCGGCGGCAACTTCGCCTGTTTCTGAGAAAGCTGTTCAAGAAGATACAAGCACTATTCAACCAGTCTCGCCTCCTGCGGTTACAGAGGCTGACAACAATAGCGTTCAAGAATCCCCAAATGCCTCCGACAAAAAGGATGAAGAAAAACAACTGGGGATAATTAGAACTCTTCCCAATGTTATTAAACACCTGCCTCCTGCAAACACGACTCCCCTCCCAAATGAGCAGCAAGCGGTAAGCATGGGGAATGGTGTTCCTAACGTAAAAAATTTAAATCCTTCTCGTTCGCATTCCCAAAATTCTGAACATGAAATACAAGTTTCTGATGTGAACGAACTCTTGAAACCACAAATTGAAAAACCCTCTGAACCAATAGACAAGGTAGTCTGCTCTGTTCTGGAGAAAACGGTAGATACCAAAAACAATGACTTAGAAATGGGGTGGGCTAAAGTGGGTTATGAAATACTTCAGTTAGAACAAGAAGGTGAAAGTCTCATCACTTCATTGTGCGATAATTCTAATTGATATGGTGTTTTTGTAGTTAAGCCTGGGCGAACACGCAGGTTCGCCCCTACAAAACCGTCATTTTGCTATGTTTTGTAGGGGCATACCTGCGCGTCTGCCCGATGTCTAATGCGTTCTATCACGTTATGACGCATTTCATCTCTTCTTTTGACGTTTTGTCACATTCTGTTTTGTCATTCTTCTTCAATATCGTTAAGCTATGCACTGTTCCTTTAAGTACTGAAGCACAAATAAACAGGTATTTTAGCGCAAGGGGCAACCACAAGGGATTGCCCCTACGGGCGCGGTTGTAGGGGCAATCCCTTGCTCATGCCCCGGTTGCTTTTATTAAAATACCTGAAAATTTATGGTTCAGTACTTAAGTACTGAAGCACAAATAAACAGGTATTTTACAGCAAAGGCTTGCTCATGCCCCTCTTCTTGGTTGTTTCTTTTAATTAAAATACCTGAAAATTTATGGTTCAGTACTTATCAACTCACCTAGAGGTTTTTATGAAAATTAAACACTCGTTTTTTGTAAGTATTTTTGTGATGGCTTTGTTTAGCCATGCTGTGATCGCGAATCAAGCGTCTGAAACACTGTTTATTCATGCACAGGCGGTATTTGAACGCAGTCTTGCTGGGGATGAGTCTGTCACTGCGGTGGCACTGAATGAATTTAAGATTATGTCGATGACTTTTCCCAATAATCCCCTGTTCTTGGCTTATCAGGGGGCTTGCAATGCGCTGATGGGGCGAGATGCTTGGATGCCTTGGAATAAGAGCAGTTACGCTGAAAAGGGTTTGGGGCAGATCGATAAGGCTTTGCGGATGCTGAAACCGGAGCATGATCGTGAAAAGATGCGCGGTGCGCCAATGAGCGTGGAAACGCGATTTGTGGCGGTTTCTACGTTTTATAATGTGCCTAAATTTTTCAATTATTTTGAAAAGGCTAAGACGGTGTTGAATGATTTGTTGCAGTCAAATGCTTTTGATGAGACGCCACCTTCTTTACAGGCGCGTATTTACTTGCTTGCTGCCAAAATCGCGTATGATGAAGATCAAGGCGATGAAGAGATTGGGTATTTGCGGAAGGTGTTGGAAGTTGAACCAAAGGGGAAGTTTGGAATAGAGGCTAATAAGCGGTTGCAGGAATTTGCAAAATAATTTGAAAGTAAAAACCTGACAGGTTTTAAAAACCTGTCAGGTTTGGGCCTTCCAAATCGTTAAATCATTTTCATTAATATGAGTATCTTGTTAACATTGGTAGACATTTCAAAGACTTACCACCTAGGCCATAATCAAGTAATGGCCTTGAAAAATGTGAATTTGGTGGTGAATAAAGGGGAGTTAGGTTTTTCCATTCTTATATCAAATCCCTGTCGTTATCTATTCTTATATCAAATCCCTGTCGTTTTTTTCTAAAGCGGCTCGTTTTTCAGCTTCGGCGATGAAAATCTATAGTGACTTTAGATAAACAAAAAGCGATAAGCTAAATTATCAAGATCATCATTGGCAATACCCCTCTTTCTATATTTGAACATGTATTTCAACTGCAATTGTTTTATACGAGATGATTTTCTCACTGTGCTATTCAAATCGTACATCTCTAGTGTTATTTTGGCACGTTCTTGATCATCAGGCGAAGCGGCTAGATTAATCACAATCTCACCCGTTTTGGCTTTGATCTTGAAATAACGATTAAATGCGTAGCCGATTGCATCAGGTTTGAGTAATTTCTTATCATAATTTTCCCCTTTAGCATTTTGGCAAACATCGCAGCTAAGAAATAAATTCTGCCAAACATAAGCCAATCTCGGATATTTTGATTTGGGCCTAAAATGTTCAATCGTTTGACGACTTTGTGCGCCTAATGGATAACCATCGCAGAAACTACAGTGATTAGCTGTCAGAGATTCAAGTTCAGCGAGAACGATTTCATGGACAGAACGGTTTTGATACCGATGCCAGTAAAATTTGGAAGGCCGTTTTCTCGTATATTCACGTCCCCATTGTTTGTATTTTTTCAAACATTTTGGGGCCGCAGAGCGAGTGAATTTCATCATACTGAAAATTCCTTGTTTAATATAATGGAAATTTGCCGCAGTTCTATACCAACAATTTCTCTTGATTCAATACCCTTTTCCATCAATTGACGTGCGACTTCTAAAAATAAAGGTATTTTTTCATCATGCCCCTGTATGATATCGTCTTCTAGTTGATAAAAGTGATCAAATTGAGATTCCGTTTCGATATCAAATAATTCATCAATCGTAAAAATGTCATTTAAAACGAGAGAATAACTGCTACCCGCCTTGGATTCTTCAACAGTCTCTAAACGAGATACGCCATTTTCTAGGCGGAACTGATACACATAAGCGTCACTGACGGAGGCGACGACAAAAGGAGAATGGCTAGAGACAAAAATCTGCGCGTTGGGAAAGAGTTTTTGTACCACGGGCAAAATTTTACGTTGCCAAACGGGATGTAAATGAATGTCTATTTCATCAAGAAATAAAATAAAACGACGTTCTAAAATGCTACAGTCATCAATCCAAGGGATTCTGTCCATACGCATAAAGAGATCAGAAATCCAACTGATGATTGATTTTAAACCATCTGGTAGCACTTCAAATTCCAAAGTTTGTCCGTTAATTTTCAGTTCTACCTTAAATTCGGGTTCGCTTTCTAATTCAAATTCAACTTGAAACCCAACAATTTCTGTAATAGCCGCTTCTAGAAGGTGTATAGCGGTTTGGTATTTTGCCGCTTTTTGGGGATCATTTTTGACTTGTGCCAATGCGGCTTTGGCTTTATTATTTGCAATCCACTGCATCAAGATTAAGGAATCGGTAGAATGAAAAGAAAGACTGCCTTCAAAAGGGCTGTCAGTGATTTCTTTAATACCGACTAAATGATGAGACGTTAAGGAACGATTACCCGCGTAAGCAAAAACGGCCAACTGAAAGACATTTTTCTTGTAATGATGAATTAAGTCTTCATATTCCAAAGGCTGTGTTGATTGCGTATAAAAAAGACTGGGTAATGAAGACGGCGTATCCTCAGAATACTGATAAGCTTGATCTACCGTTTTTAATTCAACCCAACTCTCTTTGATATTTCTAAACCGTTTTAAGATCAAGGCTTTGTTAGAAGTAAAAGCACCGGCTAAGGCATATAATAAAGTCGTCTTTCCCGTTCCATTTTCTCCGGCAAAAATGTGAATTTCAGCTTTACCAGGTTGCTTACAGGGCTGAAATTGCAAATCAAGGCTATCAAATACGCCAATATTCTCTAAATGTAGTTGTTCTATTCGCATGTCATTGTTAATAATCAATAAGGTTAACGACACTGATTGTCAGAAAGAATTGGTTCGTGGTGCTACCCAGTTCAAATTATTTTTTAACTCGTAGAGACGCGATGCTTCGCGTCTCTCTTTCTTTTGCCGAGAAAATCGCCCTGGATTGGCAGCCCGATATCGCTTATCCCCTAAACGAGTTAGACTTCCAGCGTTTCCGCAGCCCGGCGGCGACAATCCCCAGAAGTAATAGCAGAGTACCCATCACCCCATTTGGAGAAAAGGGAACCAATATAGGAGGGGGTGCGCTGTGCGTTGGTGCTGGTGCGGGTGGTGAAGTGGGTGTGTACGTGGCTGCCGTTCCTTTTGTATATCCTTTGCCGGCCACCCAATCACATTTGAAGTAACTTGATGGTTCCGTGGTATTCTTGTAGTAATGAGTCCCAGATGTGTTATCGGTTGTTGGCTTTTTGCAAGTTGCATTGTAGTCGGGCGATGTACATTGTAATGACCCCTTTGACACGCTTATGTTACCGTCGCTTGTGCGACGCACATAAATCTTTTGATCGTAACAAATGAGTGTTAACCCCCCACCCACTACGAGATGTTCGCACATGAGGGCATGTGCTGCGAGTGGTGCAACAATGCAAGCCCACCCGAGCCACCGAGCGAGATATAACCCAATACGCCTATTAGACGCACCTCGCTCAGAAAGCAGGGCTATTTTGTTATCTCGCCGTGACAGCGCGGCATCTGACACAGTCAACCCGGTGGGGCGGATTGAAAACCCAAGGAATGATACCCCTTTACTGGCTTTACCAATAAAGGTTTTGTCCGGGTGTGTCTGCATGCCTAACGCATCAAGGATATCATACACAATTTTGACCGATTTACGCAAGCTATGCCGTTTTTCCTGAATGATTATCCAGTCATCCATGTAGCGGCGATAAAATATCCCCTTGTTATGCTCAAACAAGGCATCCATCGGAGTCAAATACAGGCCGCCCAATAAGGGCGAAATAGAGCCCCCCAATGGCAAACCGCGTTCAACATCAGAGTAATTGCCCCCAAATTCAGTGGTGCGCCGCATAAATAACCATATCAATCTCACCAGTTCAGGCTCGTGCGGTAAACAATATCGCAGTTGCTCATTGATAATCAGATGGGAGATGTGGGCATAATAGCCTTTGACATCGGATTTCATCACAAAATGAGCGGGGTGTTCAGCGAAATACGCTTGAGTCTCTCGCACCGCTTGTTTCAACCCGCCATGCCCTTTGACATGTGTACAGGCTTTGGAAATGGGTAAGACGGTTTGCAAGACTTGCGTCAAAGCGCGTATCACTAACCGATCCTCAGCACAGCGTACTTCGCGACGTTCTAACTGGCCTTGTTCATTTTCAACTTCGACTAGACGCACCGTTTCAAATTCAAATTGGCCTGAAAGTAATCGTTCGCGCACAAAAGCTTTGCGTGTGGGCCAGTTTAGCCGATAATCCCAGACATCATTATTGGGATGGCTATCGGTTGTTTGTTCACATAGCCATTGATATGCCGTTTGTAAATTAGCCTCATCGCAGACTTCATGCAGTAGATGGTTTTTCGGCTGATTAACCGGGGTTAATCCTTGTAAATGGGTTGTGTGAACCGTTTTTTGGCCAATGAGGCCTTTAACAATCGTGGTTAAGCTCATAATCGTCACTTATTAGGTTGATTGAGGGTTGTTGGCGCTAGGCGTGATTTTTTTTCAACACAGAGAACACAGAGTAGCACAGAGTACCACAGAGGATTTATTCAATCAAAGGATTTAAAGCGGTTTCGATTGAATGCATACCAAATAATTGGCACTGCAAGCCCACTGCATAAATAAGTCATCAAGAAATGGATATGTCCAATCAAACT
>QNEL01000341.1 GCA_003645185.1 Candidatus Parabeggiatoa sp. nov. 3 | reverse complement strand
ACTTTCTTGAACGGTGTTAATGACTTGGGTGAGCTGACTGACGGTGAGATTGACATCCTTTTTTAAGTGTTCAAGGGAACCGGCGTATTCTCTTGTCATGCTTTGGGTTAAATCTCCGCTTGCCAGTGCGGCAAAAACTCGCATCTGTTCTTCAATCATTTGTTGGTTTGCGGTTAACATTTGATTGAGTCGTTCGCTTAGGATCGCTAAAAACCCGGATTGTTCTCTGAGGTTAATGGTTTGCGTAAAATCCCCTTTGGAAGCGGCTTCGGTGGTTTTCTGAATCTCACTGATGACGAGTGTCAAGGTGTTTATCGTGGCATGGACATCATTTTTCAGTTCTGCGAGGGAACCACTATAGTCGTTGGTAATGGTTTGCGTTAAATCGCCGTTGGCGAGGGCTTTAAAAACCCGTTTCAATTCTTCAATGATCTGCCTAACGGTGTCTAAGGTTTGATTGAAACCTTCACTGAAGGTTTTGAAAAAACCGGTTTTGTTTGAAATATCAATCAGTTGACTAAAATCGCCTTTGGAAGCGGCTAAAACGACGGTATTGACTTCTTGCTCGGTTGCCTTTTCGGCGGTACGATCACGACATTCTGCCACGAGGCCTAAGCGTTGTCCCTCAATATTGATAACGGGTGTAAAACTCACGGCGAGTTTTAAATCACCTAAAGTCACTTGAATACGGTGAGTGCTGGTGAGGTTTTGTAATACTTCAAATTGCTGATTTGTGCTTTGAAACAAGCTATCAATTGACAGGCCTAATAATGCCCCTTTTTTGTAGAGGGGGATCGTGGGGGATTTTTGAAATAACTGTTGTGCTGATGGGTTGGCATAAATAATTTGGGCCTGGCTATCGGCAATCAAGACGCTGGTTGTCACATTATCTAATGCTTCATTAATACGCAAGGCTTGTTCAGTAATCCGTTTCTCTTCAGCAATGCGTTCACGCAATTGTGTTTGCATACGATCAACCGTTTGCAACAGTTGCCCCATTTCGTCTTTCTTTGTGGCATGGATTGTGTTATCCAAATGCCCGGCCGCAATGGCTTGAAAAACGTCTAACATCAGTTTGATTGGTTTATAAATGGATCGCATCAAAACGAAACCGACTCCTATCGACAACAAAATCGCGCAGATGATAGCAATCGCGACTGAGTATGTTCCTTCAATACGCCTGTTTTTGAGTTCAATCATGGCGTTTTGTAGTTCCTCGTTATGGGTGATGACATGCTGAGTTAAGATAGCCGCTAACGCCTCACTTTTAAGGGGTACTTGACGTTGGAGCGCCTTCATTTCTGTCTCTTTAGCCCCCGTTTCCTTTAACTGAATGACTTGTTTAGCCAAGTTGATGATCTCTTTAGCGCGATTTTCCATATCTTGCGCGACTTGACGTTCCGCTTCCCCAATATGGGTTTCGTGGGCCGTATGTTCTTCCACATTGTGTTGAATTTGAGCGATATATTCCTCAGTGTGTTCACGATGTTCAGATTCGCCCGTGATGATAAACTCAGTCACATCATTATTGAGCGCGGCTAAAGCCGCTTTAGTTTCCAACATCGACATTGCGCCCGGCACAATATCATCACCCAATTCTGCCACTGTCGTCTCCATCTGTTCAAAAGTGTGCAGCGTGACAAAACCTAAGAGCAAAACAAGTAAAACGAGTAAAGAAAATGCGAGGATAAATTTTTGGTAGATTTTCATTTTTTTGATCTTGAATTTAATGGACAATGAACAATAAGCAATCCATAATGAACAATAAACAATGAACAACTGTTCACAATCATTCTCTACTAGATGTGATGTCATGATTGAGCTTAATTATGAATGTTGAATGATGAATGTTGAATGAATTGAATGATTCATTCTGAAATGATTCATTCTGAATGAATTGAACAATTCATCATTCATAATTCATAATTCATCATTCATCATGAGCCCCAAAGTCGCGATTTAAACAGTGCCAAGTATAATTAAAAATAAGTGATCTATGTTATAGTGAGTTAATAGAGTAGGCAAGTTCACTATTCGTTCTTTTTGAGTGGGCGATTTATCGCCTTATTGACATTATGAAAAAAATTTACACGTCACCTGAGAGGCTAATCATTTTTCATTTTAAAAATGTACTCGCAAGTTATCACATTGATTGTGTGGTTAAAAATGAGTATCTTGCAGGCGCGGCGGGCGAAATTCCACCGAATGAATGTTGGCCTGAACTTTGGGTGAAAAATGACGATAAATACGATAAAGCATTAAAAATATTAGATAAAAATAGGTTTTCGACTCCATCGACAGCACCAGATTGGACTTGTACGCGATGTGGCGAAAAACTTGAAGGACAATTTACTGCCTGTTGGCAATGTGGCGAAACGCGATATCGGTGATTTATTTATTTGTAGGGGCAACCACAAGGGGGCAACCCTTGTGGTTGCCCCTACAATGAAATTGATAGCCTGTTGGCAGTGTGGCGAAACGCGATATCGGTGATTTATTTAGTAGGGGCAACCACAAGGGGGGCAACCACAAGGGATTGCCCTACAATGAAATTGATAGCCTGTTGGCAGTGTGGCGAAACGCGATATCGGTGATTTATTTGTAGGGGCAACCACAAGGGGGCAACCCTTGTGGTTGCCCCTACAATGAAATTGATGGCCTGTTGGCAATGTGGCGAAACGCGATATCGGTAATTTGTAGGGGCAACCCTTGTGGTTGCCCCCTTGTGGTTGCCCTTTTGAAAATTGAGTAGGGGCAATCCCTTGTGCTTGCCCAATTAAAGGAAATGTATAAATGAGCTTTGATGCGCTTTCTAAAGAACAACAAATAATGGTGTCTATGCGGAAGGTATTGACGAATATTATCAGAGAGATCACACCTCAACCGGGGACTCAGTATCCTTTGTCAGAGCCGACTGTTGAAGATATTCGTATGTGTCTTATCTTGATCGCAGCACGCGAAAAGGAATTGGCTGAGGAGAAGGGGCAGAATAATCTTGATCGCCCTTATTATGCTGATGAGCCGCAGACAACTCAAACGGTGCCATTGGATCAAATCCAACGTCATAACAAGAAACTTCATTGAGATTAGGATAGCATTCTGAGTAAAAAACTTTTTAAATCTACTGCGCTAGTCAGTGGATTGACTTTTATTTCCCGCATTTTAGGGTTTATTCGCGATGTGGTGATTGCCCAAATTTTTGGTGCCAGTGCGAGTACTGACGCTTTTTTAGTGGCCTTTAAGATCCCTAATTTTATGCGCCGTTTGTTTGCTGAAGGCGCATTTTCACAAGCGTTTACCCCGGTGTTGAGTGAATACAAAACGCAACGTGATATCACTGCCGTTAAACATTTAGTGGATCATGTCGCTGGCAATTTGGGGGGGATATTGTTCCTCATTACCGTGATAGCTATTTGTACTGCACCCTTGTTCGTCTTGATTTTCGCGCCGGGCTTTATCCACTATCCCGAAAAATATGATTTGACAGTCGCGATGCTGCAAATTACCTTCCCTTATTTGCTGTTGATCGCTTTAACCGCCTTTGCGGGAGCGGTATTAAATACTTATGGGCAATTTGCCGTGCCAGCACTTACGCCGGTATTATTGAATATTTGTTTGATTAGCGCAGCACTGTGGTTTACCCCCTATTTTGAGCAACCGATTATGGCTTTAGCGTATGGGGTATTTATCGCAGGGTTTGTGCAACTGGCTTTTCAATTACCTTTTTTATATCGCTTAAAATTATTACCCAAACCGCGTTTTAACCGCCATGATGAAGGCGTGAAACGGATCCATCAATTAATGATACCCGCGCTGTTTGGTGTCTCAGTCTCACAAATCAACTTATTAGTCGATACCTTAATGGCCTCTTTTTTGATGACAGGGAGTGTCTCGTGGTTATATTATTCTGATCGGCTAATGGAATTTCCGGTAGGCGTTTTCGGTATAGCTTTAGTGACTGTAATGCTACCTAACTTGTCAAAATCTGTAGCACGAGGTGATATGCGTGACTACAACAACAGTTTAGACTGGGCGTTACGGTGGGTATTTTTAATTGGTGTGCCCTCTATGTTAGGCTTAATCACCTTAGCCGGCCCGATGTTGACGACATTGTTTCATAACGGCGCATTTTCCGATCACGATGTCATGATGACGGCACGCAGTTTAGTGGCTTACGCCATAGGCTTATTAGGTTTCGTACTGATTAAAGTGTTAGCCTCAGGCTTTTATTCCCGTCAAGATACCCGTACCCCGGTAAAAATTGCCGTCATTGCCATGACAACCAATATGGTGTTAAATTTGACATTCATTTGGCACTTAGCCCATGCCGGATTAGCACTGGCAACCTCATTAGCGGCCCTATTAAATGCCAGCTTGTTGTATCAAGGTTTACGCAAACAAGGTGTATTTCAACCCTTACCTGGCTGGCGCAATTTTTTGCTACGCATTCTTTTAGCCAATAGTGCTATGGCACTGCTATTGTGGTGGGGTAGCGGCTCCTTATCAGAATGGTTGACTATGGGCATGATTGAACGGGTTTTAACACTCTTCGGATGGATAATGGCCGGTATGGTGGTGTATTTTGGCGGCCTAGTCGTTTTCGGTTTACGATTCTCTCATATCAGTTTAAAGGCGTGAGATGGGTTTCGTCTGGTGGGTAGAGCGAACTCTACCCACCCGACATTTTGTTTAAACAAGGCCTTTATTATGCAAGCATTACGTGAAATCTATGATGTGACATCAGACACATTAACCATTAAAATTCCGAAAAAATTTTTCCTATTCCAAAGCGGAAGTGATTGTCTTGTTTTTAGAAGATCAAATTGAACATAAGGCGCAACCAGATCCTTGGGAAGCGACTCGCCAATTTAGAAAAAAGCTAGAACAAAGTGGGCGTGTATTTACTGATAGTCTGGAATTAATTCGGGCGGATCGTGAACTGTAAAAAGTTGCCTTAATTTCCACCTATTAAGTAAAATTTTTCAACACAGAGTACACAGAGCATCACAGAGTGTCACAGAGTCTAAAATTGATAACTGATAACTGATAACTGATAACTGATGGAATTGATTAGAAATCTAGCACAATTACATCCTCGCCATCGGGGCTGTGTTGCGACGATAGGTAATTTCGATGGGGTGCATTTAGGCCATCAAACCGTTATGCGACAGCTCACAGCTAAAGCCAAGGATTTACACTTACCAACGGTAGTGATTCTTTTTGAACCCCAACCACAAGAATTTTTTGCGCCTGAGTCAGCACCGGCCCGTTTGACAAGACTGCGGGAAAAAATCAGAGTCATGCGCCATAATGAAATGGATAGGGTTTTGTGTGTGCGCTTTCATGCCACATTTGCCGCTTTATCGGCCGAACATTTTATTCAACAAGTGTTGGTACAAGGGCTAGGGATACGGCATTTAGTCGTCGGAGATGATTTTCGTTTTGGATATAAACGCCAAGGTGATTTTGCGCTTTTGCAAGAAGCCGGTAAACAATATGGTTTTAGTGTAGAAACTCAACAGACTTTTATTTTGGGCGGTGAGCGTGTCAGTAGCACTCGTGTGCGTCAAGCCTTGGAACAGGGTAATATGCAACTGGCCAGTGAATTATTAGGTCGGCCTTATACCCTCTGTGGGCGTATTCGCCATGGAGAACAACGAGGACGTCTTCTAGGCTTTCCCACCGCCAATATTTTTTTGCACCGCCAAGTTTCTCCACTGCTCGGCGTGTTTGCAGTCTATTTGCATGGCATCACTAAACAACCTATTGTGGGTGTCGCGAATCTGGGAACACGTCCAACAGTCGATGGCAGTCAATTATTATTAGAAGTGCATCTCTTTGATTTTCAAAAAACGATTTATGGGCACACGGTTAAAGTCGAATTTGTGCGTAAACTGCGCGATGAACAACGCTTTGCCTCTTTTGATGCCTTAAAACAGCAAATTCAAATTGATGTTCAAACAGCGAAAGCGATTTTTCTCAACTCAACTCAATAGGAAATTTTGAATATGGCACCAACCCCAATTGAAGTTAGACTCAACCAATTGAAAGAACACCTTCAAGAAGAAAATAATATTCTTCACGAAGTTGTGGATAGTTTTCGTGAACTTGATCTCATCACCTACAAGCTCGGTTTATTGAGCCCAGAACAATCCTACGCCACCCGCGTTTCTTGGTGGCCAATGATTGCCGTACTGGGCACCTATTCAGCGGGTAAATCAACATTTATCAATCATTACCTTGGGCATGACTTGCAACGCACGGGTACGCAAGCTATTGATGACAAATTCACCGTAGTTTGTTTTAGTCGTGATGAAGCGGCTAAAACACTACCTGGTTTAGCACTGGATGCTGATCCCCGTTTTCCGTTTTATAAAATCAGCCAAGAAATTGCCGAACTCACGACTGACAATACTCAAACGGTTGATAGCTATTTACAACTCAAAACGTCTCCGAGTGAGCGAATGCGCGGCAAAATCTTGATAGATTCTCCGGGATTTGATGCCGATAGCCAACGGACGTCAACGTTGCGTATTACCCAACATATCATTGAACTGTCCGATCTCGTGTTAGTCTTTTTTGATGCTCGTCATCCAGAGCCTGGTGCCATGCGTGACACCTTAGAATATTTGGTCTCCATGCCTATGGAACGCCCAGATTCTAACAAGTTCTTGTATATTCTCAATCAAATGGACATCACCGTTCGAGAGGATAATCCAGAAGAAGTGGTTGCTTCTTGGCAACGTTCCCTCGCTCAAGCCGGACAAACAGCAGGCCGTTTTTATAGGATTTACAATCCTGAAGTGTGTTTACCCTTTGAAGATGCCCTGATAAAAGAGCGGACTGAGAGAAAGTGTAAAGTTGATATGACAGCGATTCAGAATCGCATGGAGCAAGTCGGGGTAGAACGCGCCTATCGCGTTATTGGTATGCTGGAACATACCGCTAAGGAGATTGAAACCAAAATTGTGCCGCAATTACAAGAATTGATTCAAGGCTGGAAGACTCGCGTTTTTTGGTCAGAAGTCTCATTAGGCGTTCTGTTAGTCATTCTTGCCGGCGCATGGTTCGCCATGACGGGCACTTGGGCGAGCTTATCATCGCTTTTTGGCCAATTGAACAGTACCACACTTGCTATAATGCTGGGTATCATTGGCATCGTGGGTATTGTAGTGCATCTCAAAGTGTGTAAAAGTGCAGCCCAGAAAATTCTCAAGCGCATCCAATCTGAAAACACCGATGAGCATACCCGCGAAGGGTTAGTGCGGGCTTTCCGTAAAAATACGGGCGCATCGCGGGCCTTGTTTATCTGGTTTATTGATCAACCGGTGGGATGGAGTAACAGAACACGGCAACGCCTATCTAAAGTGTTAGGCAGCGTCAATAAGTACGTGCAAAAGCTCAATGATCGCTTCACCAATCCCTCAGGGAAACAAATTGAGCCAACCCCGGTTCCTCAAGAAGCAACTGAAGAATCAAAACCCAATCATCCCAATCCCGATAATTAACCCAGACCAAACCTGACAGGTTTTGCAAACCTGTCAGGTTTTTAAAACCCAATCATCCCAATTCCGATGATTGATAATTAACCCAAACCAAACCTGACAGGTTTTACAAACCTGTCAGGTTTTTACTCCATTTTTACGAGGTGACTGATTATGAAGAAGCGATTGTTATGGTGTTTAGCCCTTTTACCCCTTACCCATCCTGCAAATGCGGACAATTTAAAAACGCTAACCTTTTCTGATGAACAACAGTTTTATAGCCAGTTGGAAGAAGCCTCTTCCCTAAAACAGGCCAATTTTGAAGTGATCACAGATTTTACGCATCCCGAACAAATGCCGGAAAAATTCACCCAGTTGATCAACTTAGAAGAAAATAGCGCATCATTAGTCGCAGAAGATGGCTCTTTTGTGAAAGGCGCGAAGGCGACAGCCATTTTAACCTTAGCTGGCGCTTCCTTAGCATCAGCTATCAGCACCGGTGCCGTAGTCGGTACGGCATTTATGGCAAGAGGCGTAGCCGCAGGAGCAGCAGTTGGCGCGGCAGGTGGGCCAGTCGCACCCGTCACTATAGCAATTGCAGCCGGTGTAGGTGCCGTAGTTGGATTTACAATCGGCGTAACCGTAGTCGTCTTGTCTGGAGATGAACATGAAATGACGTTTGAAATCGATGCAACAGGCAAATTTAAATTTCATGTTAAACCCGTTTGAAGTCTGTAGAGTGGGCAAGGGGTTGCCCACCATTTCCAGAAGAACTGTCAATTTATAACGCAAGCAAGCCAACAGCTTTTCACGATTTCACGCTAAAGTTTCGCTTCGCGAAACTTTAGCGTGAAATAAAGATTTTGCGCGCAAAATCAGTTGCAGCAGTTGTCTAAAAGCTTAAGTCAGGTGGTGGTGACTAACCTTTCACACCAAAGTTTTTGCACCCTTCGACAAGCTCAGGGGCCACGCAAAAATTTGCAGCAAAGATTTTTACAAAATGCAAAAGCGCAAATTTATAACGGTGGCCCGTTTTGCGTGAAATAGATATATTTATGGTTATACTCTTTGCTAGAATAAACTTAACTTTTGGCAACCCCAGGTTGCCACCTGGGGCTATTCACATTTTCAGGCTAAAATTTCGCGGAGCGAAATTTTAGCCTGAAAACCCCTACGGGGTTGTGCTTTTTAATCTTT
>QNEL01000340.1 GCA_003645185.1 Candidatus Parabeggiatoa sp. nov. 3 | reverse complement strand
AGCGGGTGCTCAAGGCACCGAATATACCAGTGAATTGACGTGCATCCCAGCTTCAGTCACCTACCGTCCAGCGCGTTTGACGCGCAAACCGGTAGTAGAGGGCCCACAAACCGCGATTGTTGTGGGGCCTAAAGGTGAAGAGATCTATGTAGATGAACATGGGCGCGTGAAAGTCCAATTTCATTGGGATCGTGAAGGGCAAATGAATGAAAAAAGTTCCTGCTGGATCCGCGTAAGCCAAGTTTGGGCGGGTCAAAAATGGGGGGCCATGTACATTCCCCGAATTGGACATGAAGTGATTGTTGATTTCCTCGAAGGCGATCCTGATCGGCCCATCATCACAGGCCGCGTTTATCACGGTGACAACCTACCCCCTTATTCACCACCACAAAACAAAACCAAAAGTACGATTAAGTCTAATTCATCACCGGGTGGCGGTGGTTTCAATGAAATTCGTTTTGAAGATAAGAAAAGCCAAGAAGAAGTTTATCTACAAGCCGAAAAAGATTGGAACACGCTGGTTAAGAACAACCGCAGTACCACTATTGGCAATGATGATACGCTGACTATCGGTCATGACCGCACTAAAAAAGTGGGTAATAATGAAACCAACACCATTCAGAAAAACCGTACAACGACGGTGGTGAAAGGAAATGACTCTTTAACGGTAGGCTTAAATCGCACGGAAACCATCGGTGCCAATCAAACTAACACCATTACGGGCGTAGAAACCGTTACGATTAAAGGCGAACCACCAGACGATAAGTGCGATGACGGGCCTGCTGATGATATTGGCAAGGGTTCGGCACAAGGCGCTGCAATGGGTGCATCTGTGGGTGGGGTAGCGGGTGCTATGGCCGGTGCCGCAATTGGCGCGGGTATCGCAGCCGCGAAGGCGGCCAAAGAAGGCAGTTCTTCGCGCAAAGTCACCATTATCAAAGGAGATGATGAACTCACCGTGCAAGACGGTTCGCACAAGACGGTTATTGTTCAGGGTGACAGTTTTGCATCCTCTCCTAAAGGTTTAAACCAAATCACGTCTAAAGACATTAAAATCGTTGCCACCAATTCGATCTTGATTCAATGTGGTGCCGGATCGATCTCTATTGATAAGGTTGGCAATATCCAAATTAGTGCACCGAAAATTAGTATTGGCGGAAAAGCGCTAATTGACATCAAAGCCCCCTTAGTCAAAATCAATTCCTGAGAACAGCCATGCCTCCAGCCGCACGCTTAACTGACATCCATTCCTGCCCGAAAATGCCAGCAGGGCCGATTACCGCTCCCGGTGAACCCACCGTGCTGATTTGTGGTATGCCCGCCGCACGTCTCGGAGATGCCGTCGCATGTTCTTCACCAGAGTTCATCGCTTCGGGTGAAGACACCGTTTTAATTGGCGGTAAACCGGCCGCGCGTATGGGAGATTTGACAGGCGGGCCGAATGTGTGTCCGGGAGCAGGGCCAGGAGTCATTACTACAGGTTGCCCTACGGTTTTGATTGGTAAAAATTATCACGCAAATGTACTAGCAAAAGCGGCAGAAACAGGTGCGCCTTTTTGTGAAGCTGTGGATTTGAAAATAAAATCACAGCTTGATAATACTGGATGGTTTGAATCAGATAGTATTGCACGGGATATAGTCAATGCGCTTTCTGATACGGAACTTGATAAATTAACACCTGAGACGAAAAAACGTTTAGCTAAAGAGCTGAAGAATGGGCATATATCTCAGGAAGATAAAGATGCATTGAATAAATTATTAAGAATTCGATCAATTTCAATTAAACGAAAAGATATTGATATTGGAGGAGAAGATAAATATGGCCATTGGTGGCTGGAAATTGATAACTCAGAAAGCTATGGTTGGTGGCCTAAAAATCAGGTTGGTTTGGGGGAAACTCTTGGAGGGACGGACGGTGAGCTAAATGGTCAAACATTATATGGTGGTACCTCTACAACGGATCCTCATCATGGAGACCCTGCAAATACGGATTTCAATCCAACTATTGATCCTGATGATACAAGAACAGTAGATGAAATAAAGAATTGTTTGCGTCAATTTGCCAATTCATATAGTGGAGAGTGGCGATGGACAGTTGGCGCTGGACAAAACTGTCATACATTCCAAAAATCCGCCATGCAACACTGCGGATTAAATGAACCATATTAACCAAGGTCATTCTTAATGCCAAGCGAGACACTACTTAACTCAGAATTTCATACTTGCCAGTATTACAAAACATGGGTAACCTATTCAATTCCTATGAAGCCTTCAAATCCTGTTGACTATAAGGATACAGAATTTCTTCAGTCCTTTTACTTAGCTTGTTACTCAGATAAAAAACAACTCATCAAGTTCACTAAATATCTTATAGATATAGAGAGTGTTGGGGAGAAGTTGCTTTATACTGCTAAACTCCCTAGCTCAAGAATTTATTTTTCGGACTTAGATCTAACTAACTTACATGTTACCTTAGAAACTGCCATCGAATATAAAGACACTAAAAACTTCCATTCTTATTACATGGGAATTGTGGCTGATACAGGAGAAACAGTAAGGCTAAATAAAATTAGGCGCAGGATTTTCTTTGTTGATAACTATACCTATTGGGATGATTCAACTGATAGACTCAAAGAAAGGGTTATGGAAAAAGAAGAAGGCACGATAATTAAATTTATATATGACCAAAAAGGCAATAAGATTGACGAGACCAAGTTTTTTATAGGCAAGCATAACTAACTGATTTTATTATAATGAAGTGCGTTCTCGAAATCACCAACGGCCCCTACCAAGGCCGCGAAGCCAAGCTCCAAGCCGGTCAAAGCCTGAGCATAGGCCGTACCCAAGAAGCGGATGTGGCTTTGCCGCGTGATAAACACCTGTCTCGGCGGCATTGCGCGATTTCATTCGATGGGAAAACCTGCTTTTTGACTGATCTCGGTAGTACCAACGGCATCTATTACCAAAATAGCAAAATCCACAGCATCGAACTCCAGGCTGGCGATTATTTTACAGCGGGTAATACCATTTTCAGAGTAAGGTTTATTGAGGACAACTCGCAAGCAGAAGCGGAACAAAACCTGTTAGCGTTTCTCAAAGCCCAGCCCTTACCCTTGTTTGTTTTGTTGGACGCTGCTAGGGACGATCTGGTGTGGCCGTTTTTGGAGCCGATCCCGGCGGACGCTTATCAATGCCTGTTCACCGGCAGCCAAGCTAGGAATTTAGCTAAATACGGGCCCTATTTATTGGCCTTGACACCGGAATCAGCATTATTACCGCAATTGTTGCCCAAAGCTTGGGGTGAAAGTTGGGGCCTGTTTCTGAGCGCAGAGTGCGAGTTCGCCAAACTGCTCCAACACTTGCGCCAATTTTTGTTGATCAAAGATCAAGCCACCGGCAAAGAGCGTTATTTTCGTTTTTACGATCCGCGAGTGTTGCGGCGTTTTTTGCCCACTTGCTCACCCAAACAATTAAAAGAACTGTTCGGCCCGGTGCAGACGTTTTTGATGGAAGATGCCGATCCCGCCACGCTATTGGAATTTTCGCTGGCGGATAAAAAGTTGCTGCGCCGCGCAGTGCCGGTAACGCAGGAAGCGCCGCCGGATGAAGATGACAAAACACCCGCAGTGGCGGGATAACTTAACCCAGGAAGCCTGAGATGCTCGAAATTCAAGCCAATCAATCTGCTGAATTACGCCGCGCCATTTTCGCCGAACGCTTGGTCGAAATGTTCAAAGCCGGCGGCAAAGACGCGGCCTATGACCCGATGGTGCGAGAGGTAGTGGTCAAGGATGCCAAAGCCAACCCTACTCGCCTGGGTTTTGACAATCAAGGCTTTATCGGCAGCATCACCAGTCCATTGGGGCGTACTTGGAACTTAGACAACAACCCCGACGGCAAACTGTTGGGCATCCGCAACCCAGCGGGCCTGCACTTGGGCTTCGACTACAACGAAGAAGGCGACATCACCCGCATCGCCCGCAACGATAAGCCGATGTTGTACCTAGATTACGAGTACAAAGGCTATCCGCGCAGCGTCACCTTCCCAGACAACACCCACACCGAATTTCGCTACAACGATCAAGTCAAACTGGCGGGCCTCACCACCCGTCGAGGCGTATCCGAACACTACGAATACGACACAGACGGCGATCTCACCGCCATCACCGATGGCAACGGCAATCGCACCCAATTCGATTACGGCCTTTGGAATCGTCCCGATCAGGCGCGTTACCCCGATGGCGGCACAGAAGGCTACCAATACAACCCGGACGGTTTGCTGCAACGCCTGATTTCAGGCACTGATACGCTAGCCGAAATTGACTATACCGAAGCAGGTAAACCCAAAGAAATCCGCTACAGCGATGGCCAAGTACTGCGTTTTGAATACAACGAACAGGGCAAAATCACCAAAGCGCAAAACGCGGAAATCACCCTCAACTACAGCTATGACGATCAAGGCCGCCTACTGTGCGAAGAACGCGACGGCCAAACCGCTAGCTATCACTACGACGAAATCGGCGCACTGTCGGGCATAACCTATCCCAGTGGCGAAACCGTCTTCTTTAAATACGATGCCGACCAGCGCCTAATCGCAATCAAAGATTGGCAAAGCGGCTCTCATCGTTTCCATTACCTAGACAACGACAGCGGCGTAGAACACTACCACCCCGGCGGTGTCACCACCACCATTCACAACTCACCCCTAGGCCAACCCCTAGACATCACAGTAAGCGGCGCGGATTATCGCAAGCTATTCAGCTTTCGTTACCAGTACGACAACGAAGATCGGGTACAAAGCTTCAGCGACTCCCACTTGGGTACACGCGCCTATCAGTACGATGCAGACAATCAACTGCTGGGAGTCACCAGCACCAACACGCCGGACTTGCGCGAACAATTCGCCTACGACAAAGCAGGCAATCGCACCCAATGCAACGGCCAACAAGCCCAGTTCAACAATCTCAACCAAGTACTGAAACAAGGCGACAAGCAATGCACTTACGATAGCCGTGGCAATCTGATAGAATATCGCACACACCGCGAAACATGGCGTTATACTTATGATGCCCGCAACCAGTTGATTCGCGCCAAAAGCGCCAAAGGCATTGATATCAGCTTCGGCTACGATGCTTTTGGCCGTCGTTTGTGGAAACGCAATGGCAAGCGCGAAGTGCGGTTTTTCTGGTTGGGGGAAAACCTTATCGGCGAAACCGTGTATGAAAATGATCAAGTGGTGAGTACGCGGGATTATTTATTTATGCCAGGGACTTTTACGCCATTAGCAACCCGCATTGACGGTGAGGTATATTCTTATCATACTGATCATTTGGGTACACCACGCCGCCTTACGGATAAGAGGGGTAGAGTGGTGTGGGCGGCAGATTATCGGGGGTTTGGAGAAGCTTTGGTATCCGTGCGTGCGGTGGAAAACAATCTGCGCTTTCCGGGGCAGTATTTTGATGCCGAAACGGGGTTGCATTATAATCGATTTCGGTATTATTCGCCTGCTTTAGGGAGATACATTAGTAAGGATCTAATTACTTATATTGGTGGATTCAATTTATATAATTATGTTGGTAATAATATTACTAACAAATTCGATGGACTCGGACTCTTTTGGAAAACTTTAGCTTCTATTGCTGTTGGTATTGCTGTTGGGGTTGCAGTAGTACTTACTGCACCAGTATCAGGTCCTATTGCGCTGGGTTTGGGACTAGCAGCTGGGGGATTTGTTGCAGGTGCATTAAATGAAGGTTTGCATAACGGATTTTGTCTGACGTGTATACTTATGGAAGGACTCCATGGGGCATTAGATGCTTTGGGGTTGATTCCTGGTGTGGGAGAAATCTTTGATGCGGTGAATGGGGTTATTTATTTGATGGAGGGGAGAAATTTAGAAGCTGCTCTTTCATTTGCATCAACTATTCCTTTTGCTGGCTGGGGTTCCGTTGCAGCAAAATGGACATTAAAAACTCCATTAGGTAAAGCAACAGCGGCGGCTGTTACTCCTGCAATTAAAGTAGTGGCTGATAGTAAAGCGATACAAGCTGTTGGTGGTTTTGTTGATGGTACCGTGAAGGCAGTTTCTGATACTAAAATCGTAAAGGAAATACAGAAGAAAGTGGCTAAGGAAACGGCGGAGAAAGCGGCTAAGGAAGCGGCACAGAAAGAGGCAGCTGAGAAAGCGGCTAAGGAAGCGGCACAGAAAAAGGCTGCAGAGAAAGCGGCTAAGGAAGCGGCACAGAAAGAGGCAGCTGAGAAAGCGGCTAAGGAAGCGGCACAGAAAAAGGCTGCTGAGAAAGCGGCTAAGGAAGCGGCACAGAAAGAGGCAGCTGAGAAAGCGGCTAAGGAAGCGGCACAGAAAGAGGCAGCTGAGAAAGCGGCTAAGGAAGCGGCACAGAAAGAGGCAACTGAGAAAGCGGCTAAGGAAGTGGCTAAAATACCAAGAACAGAGAAAGCTGCTGCAGAAGCTAACAAAGTTATTGAAGTAATGAGTAATAGTAATAATTTTCCTAATAAAAAAAATCCAGCTATTATGGTTTATACTCATCAAGATGGTACTGTTAGTATTGGTTTATCAGGGACTGCTAATAAGAAGTTTAAGGCCAAAATGGAGATTCTTCAAAAATTACTTGATAAAGAAGCACCTGGTAAATATAAAGTTTCAACAACTCCTGTAGAGAATATTAAAAAGGTTGAGGGAGGAAATAATCCAGGTCAATGTGCGGAACCTAAAGCCGCACAGATTGCTTCACAAAATACCTCTCCAATAACAGGTTCTTCTGTCAAATGGAGGGGTAAAGAAGGCGGGAATAATCATCAACATAAATTAGGCGATAATGAAATGACCCCTTGTGACACTTGTGCAGACCCAGATAACATAAAAACGTATGAAGATGCAGCTACCTCTAACAAGAAATAGTAAGGATGTCGCTAATGCATCTTAAGTATTAGCCCATACAACATTTTAGGAAGTAACAATGAACTGGCTACAAGAACTTTTTATTACTTACGAAGGTAAGGACTTAACAAACACAGATAAAATAAAAGGAGCAACTCAAGCTGAGATTAAACGTTTAGAAAAGCTTTCAGGTGAGACTTTACCAGATGACTATCGTCTTTTTCTTGAGATTTGTGGTAATAAATTGCCAAGCTTTATTGATACAAGTGATATTTCACTAGAAATTAGTGAATTAATTAGTCAGTATGAACTAACACTAGAAGAAGAACCTGATGAAATGCCAGAATCTGAATGGCTTATAGTCGCTGTTTGGAATATGACAGGGGCTGAGTGGGTACTTAATACTGTGAGTGGAGAAGTATATGATCGTGATGAATATGGAGAAATGTTGTTAAAAGTGACAGATAGCTTTCAAAAAATCATTCATCAACATGCTTTTACATATTATAAGTTACACCAAAGTAAATATGTTAAATCCGTTAGCTCTGGTACATCTGATCTAGAAAAAAAATATAATGAGATTGACGGTGACCAATTGCGGGATTTGGTTGTACAGTGTTTGCGGCGGCATAATTTGTCTATATTGGATATTAGTGATATTCGTAAACAATGTGCATCTGGAGATCATATCTATTTTACAAATACCTTATATTTAGAAGAATCTCCTGATAATAGTATTAAAAAGGTAGGTGGAATTCCATTTAAAGTTGGAGGAGAAATAGAAGCGGAAGTTATAGCATTAGCTGAAGATATGAGAGAATTAATAGGGGCTGCTAGAATCAATGACGTTCAAACGTGAATTAAATTAAAAATTAGATATCTATAGTATTCCGGATAAATATGTTGGTTAGACTCTCCAATAAAATCAATAAGTTATATTACGCTTTAGCCTAAATTATTTTTATGGAATACTATAGCGTAGCGAGCATCCTACGCACCATTAATCACGTACCATTAATTATTTTAAATGGTGCCGATACCGGCACTTAGTGCTTGGAAAAAAATAACCTATATAATTTTTCTGACTGTAAAAAATGATAACTTTCGTCTCTATGACACGTCATCTCCTTAGTCATACTATTTAATACCAGTAAAACTCAAAACTGGCATGAACAGTAGCTGTTCATTTTTATAGTTTTGTTCAAGAGTTCACAAGTTCATACCTTTTTTAGTGGTTTCTTATTTATATCAAAATTGATTTAAATCATTAACAATTAACAATTAGCAATTTGGGCAACTTGGGCAACTTATAAACTGATTGAAGCATGGCACGATTTTCAAAGCCCCCTTCAGCTAAGTCTATTTTAGACTATGCCAATTTGTCTCTGTTATTTTTTGCCAAGCACTTAGGACGCACCCTACATTTTTTTGAATAAACAATGTTGAACTATCACCATTATCGTATGCTACCCGATTGTTCATTTCACCGTGAATTGATTGGATAAAAAAACGAACTACTCACAAAACATCAGGACAAACCAACCTGTCGAACAAACAAAATCACCACCCTTGCGCCCATCTTGGTTCATCAGGCGATTGTATCTCACCTGTACCAAGATAACGGCAACGTTTTCTTTTTTGATGAGCTTTGGCTTGTCGCCTCTCCCACCCATTCTAAATCGTTATCGCTCCATACCATCACACCTAAAACATCGGCAAAAAAACAGCTATTGGTATGGTTGGAACGGTCAGACTTTGTGCAGCCGTTGAAGGAGCTTTT
>QNEL01000339.1 GCA_003645185.1 Candidatus Parabeggiatoa sp. nov. 3 | reverse complement strand
GGTTGATTGGGTTGGTAATTTTTTAAAAAGGCGCAGCCCATGTAATAGGAAACCACTTTGAGATTGGCCGATTTAATACTGTCTTTAATCGTTGTGTGGGTTATTTCGCACTGATCCGTAATAAAAACAGTAGGTTGAGGGTGTCGTGTTTTCATGGCTGCCGTTTAACAATGAACAATGAGCAAGTACAACGGATAAACTCGCTTCGCTTCGTTACTTCGTTTAACGGAATAAACGGATTTTTAATTTAAGAAAGCCTATTAATTGAAGGTTGCAAATATTAACTTGAGTCAATGAACATTTGGAGTACTATTTTTTTTTAGGGGTACTTGATCTGTTATAGAGGCAATTGTGGTTGAATTAGGACGTTGAATACATGAATAAAATGAACACTGAACAATCATATCGCAACACTGTCAATTGAAAGTTGCGAATCATAATCAAGGTAAAAGTACATTGCTAGTATCAAAGTGTTGCATTTGGATTTTTGGCATTTAACAGAAGTGTTAAATTTGGGATGGGGAGTGGGGGATGGGGAGTGTGAGGAAGAAAAAGGCTATATAATAAATAAGAGGTTCAGAAAAGGGCGAACACGCAGGGCGAACACGCAAGGGCTGCCCCTACGGGCGTGATGTAGGGGCAATCCCTTGTGGTTGCCCATTCCATCAAACATTAACAATTAACAATTAACAATTAACAATTAACCATTAAACCTTGCGCCACAATGTTGTCGTTGACGCAATACCAAAAATATCTTGGCTTGGATAGTCGTCTTGTTGTTTCTTGATCAGTTTTCCTTCGAGTTTTTGGAGTCGTTGAAAAAGTGCCCAATGCAAATCCTTGAAAGGGGTACCCTTATCCTGATGAGCTGCTAATGCTGCCACATACTCATTTTGGTGCCCATGAAGCAACTTGAGAAAAAAATCATGTGACGTAAACTGCCGATCCATTTTTGGGAGGGTTTCTTCAAAAAAGCTTTCCAATGTGTCAACCTGTTCAGATGCTTGGTTTGCCATCAGAGTTAGTGTCTCCTTAGTAGATTAATGAAAGTGAATAATGATTGATAAGCAGACAGCATTTTCTGCTGAGTGATAGTATGACTTAAACACAGATTGTTGTCATCGTCTTGTTTAATTGAGTACAGCGGATCAGGGGAGTGAACGGATTGATGTGGGGTAATTTTTTGTTATAGAGAATAATTGCACAAGTCTTTAAACGGATCTGTTCGGTGTTATTTGAGTATCAATATGCCATCGCATCAATTCGTTCAATCCCCAGATCAGTTGTACTTATGGTTAGTGGTAATTAATTGAGTACAACGGTTTTATGTCAATCTTATTTATAACGCAAGAGACGCAAGAGACGCAAGAGGCGCAAAGATTTCAATTATTTAAAAAGCACAACCCCGTAGGGGTTGAATGTGAATAGCCCCAGGTGGCAACCTGGGGTTGCCAAAACATAATGAATGAAACTTTAAAAAGCACAACCCCGTAGGGGTTTTCAGGCTAAAATTTCGCTCAGCGAAATTTTAGCCTGAAAATGTGAATAGCCCCAGGTGGCAACCTGGGGTTGCCAAAACATAATGAATGAAACACAATTTGAAGAAGCAATCAAAGCGACGGCAATTGAATTGGGTTCAATGAGTCGCGAAGAACTCCGTCGGGAAGTCGAAAAGCGAGAAAATTGCGACTTTGCTCGTATTTTTGCTGAAACGGGTGAAGCCTCAGATGAAGATTTTGGATATTATCCCGCATCAGTTAATCAACGTCATCTCATTTTATCCCTGAGTGAAGAAAAATTAGAGGAACTGATCAATCAAGCTGTTGCCAAGCAATTAAAACTTTTTTTACCCACTCTGGTTGATAATATTTTGTCAAAACTGGAAGACGCGAAAATATAAACGAAGCTTTTGCATCCATTATTCCTTTTGCATTGGCGATGGAAGAGAATTATTATTAAATTGATGATGATAGAACACTGATTAGACTGATTATACTTAGCATTGTCATAAATTGCGCTTTTTTATTACTAACAGCCAACAGCTAAAGCAGTTGTCTAAAAGCTCAAGTCACCTAAAGGTGACTAACCTTTCACTTCCAAAAAAGCGCAAATTATAACGGTGGACAGTATAAACTGATTAACGCTGATTAAAAAATCAGCGTAAATCATGAACATCAGCGTCATCAGCGTTCTATCCCATTAACGATTAATTCCAACTGCTTTCTATTGAACAATCACCTGTGATCTGGGCATTTAAGCGAATTCCTTTACTGAGTAGTTGTTCAATCACGTTTTCGATATCGGCATCGGGATAGGGTGAGGCATCTGTGATTAAGAAAATGGTGCCGCCGGCTTTAACATGGGGAATGGCAACTTGTAAAGCTTCGATTGAGGCTTCGGGGCAACTGCCACCGCCTTTGGCTTCCAATTGTTCAAGTGCCGTTTGTAAAACGTTGATATCTTGAGTCAATGCCTTGACTGTCACTTCATCTCTAAACGTGATTAAAACCAATTCCCCATTAGCCCACTCTTCGGATCGTTTCACGGCTTCTAGGAGTTCAGCAATTTCAGTTTGCATACTCGCGGTGACATCCAGCAACAAGGCGAAATCAACTTCAATATCGCCTATCGATATCTCTGTACGTTCTCTATCAGTGTGTATGGGATAGTCTTTTGACGTGATTTGGGCCGCTAAAGTCAATAGCAAGAGGCCGGCATCTTTCAATCGTACTTCGATATGAACGGGAATCTGGCGGATGTTGTCGATACCGCCTAAATCGCTGAGTGAACAAATCAGAATCGGCCGTTGGCTGAGATCGCAATTGCCATAATCTGTATTAATGGCTTGCAATTCTACGCCTTGGGGTAAAGTGATTTCCAGTTCAACTTCTGTCGCGCTTGACGGCGCTTTATCGTTCAGGGTGGTTTCTATCGTGTATTTTAAAATCAATAATCCGTTGATACCGTTAATCCGCTGTACTCTGTCTGTGAGGGCTATCGGATCAGCCACATCGCGCACGACGACTGATAAATAAGGCCTGATCTCTGTCCAAGTGGTTTTGATATCGGCCGGGTAGTCATTAGCCGTGATTTGAACCGTATTGATCAGCTTTTCAGCTTCTTGATTGCTCACCACAATCTCAATAGTCGTCTGCTCGTCAGCCGCTAAATCGCCTAAAGTGCAAGTTAGGGTATTGCTATCGCAGTGGCCGTTTACCGTTTCTATAGAAACGAGGTTAGTGTTTTCAGGCAAGACTTCTGTCAAAATGAGGTTCGTTGCGGTTTCAAGCCCTTGGTTGCTGACGGTTACCTTATAAGCAATGTTTTCGCCTTGTTCAGGATGACTGGGTTGGCTAACCACTTTGAGATTCAGCAGAGAAGTGGGTTTAAAAGTGACAATGGCATTTTGCTGATTACCCACTGAGACGTTTTGCGCTTGAAAACGATATCCCGTTTGACTGGCCGTGGCCGTATAATCGCCTTCTGCAAGAGGCCCGATTTGCCAATCACCTTGTTCATTGGTGAGCGTGGTTTGTTCGCCGACTTGAACAGTGACACCGGGTAATTGGTTCTTGAATTTGTCGCGGATGTTGCCAGAAACGAGGTAGATATCCCCTGTCGCCTGGTTATCAGCCTCACCTTGAGTGTCATCACCAGCCGCTTCGTGACTATCAGTATTGCCCTCATGCCCAGTCTCATCCGTATAGTGCCCATCGAATGGGGTGTCATTTTCCTCATGTTGACGGCCGTCTTCTTCAATCTGTTCAGTGGTAGCCGCGACGCGCACCGTCACAGTGTTCCTGATTTCTGAATCATCTTGTGAAAACGCATTAATTGTAATGGTATTTTCAGCCGATGTTGCAGGGAGTGTGACTTTGAACTGCAAAGTTCGGGTTTGTAAGCCATCAAGCCGTAATGTTGACGGTAAAGTGCCTAACACCCAACCGGCTGTGTCAGTGACACTGAATTGATAAGTCTCCCGTTTTGGGCCATGATTGACGATGGTTAAAGGAATGGGTAGGGCCGAACCAGGTTCGGCCGCGAAAGCGGCAGGTGTATTAAGGGAAACTTTGCGAAGCGTTTTGGCAACGCCCATAATCAGATGAGCTGTATCTATCCTATCAGTCAGGCTTTTGCCATCAGGTAGCAAAACGCGATCAGTATGCAGCTTGACTTCAGGCGCTTTTAGCGCCGGATTGCCGCTGGCTTTGAAATCAATCACGCCGCGATTGCCTACAGTGATCAGGTTGCTTGCAGAAATCGCGTTGGCCGCGAAGCGGCTCAGATCGAGTACGGCGTTGTCACCACCTGAAAGGGTTATCTGGCCACCGGTTATCTGGGTAGCGTCGTCGGCTAGGATGATATCGGCTCCAATCCAAATCTGGCCCTGTTTACTGGTGCGTAAAGTGCCCCCATTGAGCATCACCAAAGGGCGCGATTGGATCGAAACGAAACTGCCTTTTTGGCCTTCGCCACCGCATAACAGGCCTTCATTTCGGAGTATACCCGGATCACCTTGATTCCCCGTTATCATGAGGTTGCCACCCTGTCCAGTTGGGCTACCGTTACCCGCGCAAAGCGTACCGAAATTAGTCGTGTGGTGGCCGTAGATTTCAACATGGCCGCCGTCACCGGCATACTCCTGATTGCGATGCCCCTTTCCACCGCGAATCGTAGCTTCAGGTGCATTGTAAAACGGGCCTTGAGTAGACAAATAAACGCTGCCACCTTGTCCACCATAATAATAACCGCTGTAACCGGCGTTACCGAGAATCTGACCATAATTATAAATAAAGGCGCTGGCTTGGAGAGATAAATAACCATAACCATCTCTATATCGCGAACCGGCCCTGCGATACCACCAAGTTTGATAGCCATGTCGTATCACGCCATGATGACATAAACCTTTGATTTGTATGCGATTATGCCAGGTTTCTTGATAAAAAGGCGCTTGTGCCAACAGGGTATGGTTTGGGTGAATGCCGACGACATCATCCGCGTTAGGCAGACGATTTTGATCCCAAGTACTGGGGCTATTCCACGGGCCACTTTGAACCGATTCAATAGTTGGCGTTGTTGGGCAAGCGAGGCCGTCTGGCATATTGCCGTTACCGGCTAATGAAATCGAAACCGTTGGCATATCGGGATCATCAGAAAAGAGATAGAACTTGACTGTTCTGGAACCGATAGCGGTTGGTTGGAATTGCAGTTGTACGGTACAACTACTTGAAGGCGCGATAGTTTGGTAAGCACAACTGTCTTCTTGAAGCCTGAAATCATAACGATGTCCTTCCGTGAAACCCAGGCCTTTAATAGACAACGGCCCTTTGCCAACATTCTTAACCGTAATCGTTTGAACAGCAGAGGTTTTACCATACTGGATATCTTCAAACTGAATCGCCGTTGGCGTGATCTCAATGGCCGGCGACATCAGATCACGGCCTTCGCCTTCAAGCGATACGCGCAAATTGGGTATATCAGGATCATTAGAGGCAATAGACAAACTGCCAGGCAGTACCCCTTCTGATTTAGGCTTAAAGGCAACAATGAGAGTACACTGGCCTTGCGGCGATAGCGTTTTATTCGCGCAAGACTGCATCAAATCATATTCACCTAAAATCGTGATTGCACCGATCTGTAAATCATCATTACCCGTATTTTGGATAATGAACATACTGGCTGCCGAAGTGCTACCCACCTTCACGATGCCAAACTGAAAAGTGGTTTGGTTGAGAACCATTTTCGGCGATGCAAAAGCCTTGCCTTTCAATGAGACTGTCACACTCGCCTGATCCGGATCATTAGACAGTATAGAAAAGCTGGCCGTTTTAGTTCCACCCGATTTGGGTTGGAAGATCATTAATACGGTACAAGCCTGATAGGCCGCTAAGTTGCTGTTTGTACAATTATCATGAGAAAGACTGAATGCCGCCTGACTGGCCAGTTTGATTTGCCCGATTTTCAAATCACCGTCGCCCCGATTTTCAATCTCAAAGTAAAGGCTTTTAGTATTACCCACACTGAGATCGCCAAAATCGTAATCGGTTGAATTAACCGCAATATTGGGCATCAACACAATACCCTCACCCGTCAACGAGACTTTTAATATCGGTATTTCTGGATCATCAGACGGTATAGACAAAATCGCGTTTTTCGCGCCACCCGATTGAGGGCGAAACGTGACAGGCACAAAGCAATCTCTACCTGGCAGCATCGTTTTGTTAGCACAAGTCGTCGTATCAAGCCTAAAATCTGTGCTAGACACTTGAATCAGCCCTAATTGCAGATTACCCGTACCCTTACTGGTAATGCGAAAATCTTCAGTCGTCGTACTGTCAATTGGCTGAAGGCCAAAATCCAAAGTCTTTGATAAGACAGAGATTTTATGCGTTAGCGCAATTCCCTCACCTTTCAACGACACTTTTAACAGCGGTGTATCAGGATCATTAGAAGCGATAGACAGCGTTGCCTTTCTGATACCATTTGACTGCGGTTTAAAAGTGACTCTCATTTTGCACTCGTTATCCGGCGCAACGATTTGATTAGCGCAACTCGGGCTTTTCAGGAAAAAGTCATCAGTTGATGGCAGAATCTCACCGATTTGCAGCGGCCCATTACCCGTATTCGCAATGCGAATCCATAAATCTTGTGTACGATTCACATCAATCGCCCCAAATTGATAATCGGCCATCGAACTGACAACCATTTTTGGGATAAGCAAAATCGCTTTACCTTTCAACGACATCGTGATAACCGGCTTTGCCGGATCATTAGACTGGATAGACAACGTCGCGTTTTGAATCCCATCGGATTGCGGTTGAAACGTGACATTCAAACGACACAACTTGTTAGGTGCCAACGACTGATTCGTACAATGCTCACTCAGCACATACGCCTCACTGGAAGAGTTGATATCGCCGAGTTGTAATAGCGATAGCGTGCCCTCACCGCGATTTTTGATAGCAACCTGTAATGTTCTAGTCTGGCCGACAGTGAGCGTGCCAAAGTCATAGAAATTGGGCGTTATCAATATCTTAGGCACATCGACAGTGATCTCGGTTTGCGAACGATCTAATTCGGCAAAACCCGTGATCGGAAAGCCGAAAAAGACGATAAGGCTAGTGAAGAATGGCATTCGCCATTTAAATGTAAACGATTTCATGGTAAATCCTCCCTTGTAAAGAAAAGTGAAGTGTTCTTGTAGGCTATTTAGGGATTGTAGGGGCGAACCTGCGTGTTCGCCCCGCTTGCGTGTTCGCCCAGGCTTAACTGCATTTCTATTGCAAGGCATTTCGACGTGTTGCTATGATTTCCTCAGCGAGCGTTTTGACATCCTTATGTGGGCGGCCTAACCACTGATGTCTTTCTTTAGTATAATTTCCCCAACCTGTTTCCGATTGTTGAAAGAATCGGATCATGCCAACAGGGCCTAAATGACGCGCCAATAATTCAATCCCCGTCTGGCGAATCTGTTCTTGTGTCATTGCTTGCGGATTCATTTATCATCTCCTGAAACCATTTTAATGGATTTTCAATACGAACATTTAATTGCTGTGAATAACGAGTGCCTAAACGGCACATTTTGTCATCGGTTGTCAAAAAAGCATCGGCTTGCCCTTGTTCTGCACAGGCAACATGTAAGGCATCGTAAACATCAAAACCTTGTTTTTCAAGTTCTTCACCGCGATCAATAATATAGGTATCAAGCAAAATAAAATCAGGTGAAATTGTCGCCATCAGAGAATTAACACGGTTTTTCCGTTCCACGCTAGGCATTTGTGCAACTTCAAAATCTACAGTTTCACTACTGATCCATTGCCATTCACCCAATTCAAAACGCTTCAATATTAAAAGGATAGCTTCTGCTTCTAGTTTAATTCGTTCTTGTGTTTGCTCATCAAATGGCCTATTAAAACAACAGACATCCAAATAAATTTTTTTCATATCAGGTTATCCATTATTACTTTGTCTCAGTCAGAGTACAATTCAAACTAAAGTTTGAACTCCAAATCAAACTAAAGTTTGCAACGCCAATTATCAATTCCACGCTCAAGTTTTTGCGCGCAAAAACTTGAGCGTGGAAATCAATTATCAATTATCAATTATCAATTAAATTTCAATTCATTGATGTGTACGGGCAAATTTTGAGAAAGACGTATAATAATCACTCCTGCAAATGATCACAATAGACAAAAGTGTTAAATGTGCCTATTTAGCCTATAACACTTTGGTGAAATGGGTGGCTAAATCAAGTGCGATTTGTACATCAGTTCCAAGTGTCACCGTAACGGCTCTTAAATTTTTTCAACACAGAGAACACTTCGTTCCACAGAGTTTCACAGAGGATTTTTACCGATATTTTACTAAATTGAAGGTTCTGTATTGCTGTGTGTTGAACATTTGAAAATGAGGCAAAGCGTTTTCGTTCAAGCACTTAGATATAGATTTTCAGTTCAATAATTTATTTCACACACAAGGGCAAACACGTAGGGCAAACACACAGGGCAAACACATAAGGGCAAATCGAAAAACAATACGACGTTTTCTTAAGCCTTACATTTTTCTAAATATAAGTACTGAAGCATAAATTTTCGTGTATTTTGAAATGGGGCAACCACAAGGGATTGCCCCTACGCAATGCCATGTAGGGGCAATCCCTTGTGGTTGCCCTTTGCGCTAAAATATCTGTTT
>QNEL01000338.1 GCA_003645185.1 Candidatus Parabeggiatoa sp. nov. 3 | reverse complement strand
ATTAACGATATTTTGTTTTGTTCAAAAGCGACATTTTGACAGGCTTTTTCGTCTTACAAAGTTTAAGGCACGGGCTAGGGCACGGGCCCTGTGTATCCTGTGTATTTTGAGTGTTGTCAGATTTTATATAAAAGACAAGTCTATTAATTTATCGTTTATGCCCAGAGTTTTGATCGATGCTCAAGACTTATGGATTAAAAAAATTGAACTTCCAGCGAAAAAATGGGAGAAAATTATTTTTTGGCTAATTCTTACAATTCTCAATTCTCAATTCTCAATTTTCAATTTCACGCGCGTAGTGAAGCTTCAGTAAACAAAGCGCGTGAAATGATATATTTTAGGCAAAAACAATTTTTCAGGTTAAAGTCTCGCGAAGCTGTACTTTAACCTGAAGGAAAGAAAATCGTGCCATGCACTCGTTTTTAGTGCGAAAAACTTGATTTCACGCGTGAAATGTGAAATGCCGAGTTGCCCAAGTTGCCCAAAAGGATTACAGTCAAAATCACTGAACTACTGAACCCTCATTTTTGAACAATATTTCACATTTCTTAGCGATAGTGAGCGAAGCGAAACTTGAGCGTGAAATACAGTTTTGAGTTTTACTTATATGCGAAAGCTATCTAATTGGAACGCTATATTGAATACTATGTTAGACATTAAAATCATCGAAAAACTAAAAAAGGCAAGTGCCAAACGCAGCCCTGATTTTTTAGACTCTTTGATTTTTCACGATTTCACGCTGAAGTATAGCGAAGCGAAACTTCAGCGTGAAATAAAGTTGCGCGCAACTTTTCACGCAAAAGTTTTGCGCGCAAAACTGTATTTAGCTTCGCGCACCGAAGGCTCACGCAAAAGTTGCAGGCAACTTTTGCGTGAAATGTGAAAGCGTGAAATAAAGTTTCGCTTCGCTATACTGTATTTCACGCTCAAGTTTCGCGGAGCGAAACTTGAGCGTGAAATGTGAAATCGTGAAAATCAGTTTTGAGTCATTCTCAATCTCTCATGAATGATATTAAATATTCCCATCAGCAAGGTGATTTACTTCAAGCGGCTGTGCCCATAAGTTAAAAGGTTCAGCGGGCTGTTTTGGTGCCTCACAGTTTGCGTTATTATGTGAAAAAATTGAAAATCATTGTGCTAATCATAATACAGCGCAGATAGATTTACTGATTAACCAATTGGAAGAATGCTACCGATATACACATGAACAACTCTTGATTGAGTTTAGCATTAAAACGGAATGACATTAGGCATTTCGATGGGTTCATTAAAAGGGCATGTTTTATTAAATGATTCAAATCCAGATGACTAATTCACACACATGTTCAAAGGTTTACGATTCACAATTTACACCAAAATCCAAGAATGAACGAAGCTGATTTACAATTCGCCAATCCGTTGTACTCTCATGATAACTGATTTCCACGCAAAAGTTTTTGCGCGCAAAAACTTTATTTCACGCTAAAGTTTCGCGAAGCGAAACTTTAGCGTGAAATGTGGAACTGATAACTGATAACTGATTCAACCATATCCGCCGCCGCCTGGCGTTTCAATCACAAAAACATCCCCTGCTTGCATTTCAACTGTCGCTGTTCCGCCTAAAATTTCTCGTCGCCCAGAAGCACGTTCTACCCAATTCTTCCCGGTTTGTCCAGCTTGTCCACCTGCCATGCCAAATGGGGGTACACGGCGGTGCCCTGATAAAATTGAAGCAGTCATCGCTTTTTGAAAACGTATCCGCCGCACTACCCCATCACCCCCCTGATAACGCCCTGTGCCACCACTGTTTTTACGAATAGTAAACGATTCCAATAAAACAGGAAAACGCCATTCTAAAATTTCAGGATCGGTGAGGCGCGAATTGGTCATGTGTGTATGCACCGCGCTTGTGCCATGAAAATCTGGCCCTGCGCCTGAACCACCGCAGAGGGTTTCATAATATTGATATTTGTCATTGCCATAAGTCAAATTATTCATAGTGCCTTGCGAAGCCGCCATGATGCCTAATGCACCATACAATGCGTCTGTAATATACTGCGATGTTTCTACATTACCCGCCACAACCGCTTTGGGAAAAATAGGGTTAAGTAAACTGCCCTTTGGAATAATCAAGCGTAATGGTTTTAAGCATCCTGCATTTAAGGGGATATCGTCTTGTACTAAGGTACGAAAGACATATAACACTGCCGCGACGCATACAGAAGGGGGCGCGTTGAAATTATTATCTTGTTGCTTTGAGGTACCGCTAAAATCAATTGTCGCACTTCGTTGTTGTTTATTAATCGAAATGTTAACTTGAATCGCTGCACCATTATCCAGTTCATAACGACAAGAACCACGCTTTAACACACTTAATAATTGACGCACAGCCGCTTCTGCATTGTCTTGGACATGCTGCATGTAGGCTTGTACCTTTTTTAAACCAAAATGCTGCACCATGTTTTGCAGTGCTTGGATGCCAGTCGCGTTAGCAGCCATTTGAGCGCGTAAATCAGCCAAGTTTTGTTCAATATTTCGGGCAGGATATCTGCCGCTAGACAGCAATTCGCGGATTTCAGTTTCACGCAACTGCCCCTTATCGACTAATTTGAAAACATCAATCACCACCCCTTCTTCATGTAGTGTACGACTATGAGAGGGCATTGAGCCCGGTGTGATGCCGCCAATATCAGCATGATGTCCGCGTGAAGCAACGTAAAAGAGTACTTTTAAGGATCGATCCGCCTGAACGCCATTACGAATGACACCCGACTGATCACAAATAACCTCTTCAAATACAGGGCTGATAACCGTGATATCAGGTAAGTGTGTTCCACCGTGATAGGGATTATTTAAGACGAAAATATCGCCAAGTTGCAGGGTATCACCCTGTTCTTGTATAACCGTTTGTACGCTGTCACTCATTGAACCCAAATGGATGGGCATGTGTGGCGCGTTAGCGATGAGTTGTCCCGTCTGATCAAATAGGGCACAGGAGAAATCTAATCGTTCCTTAATGTTCACAGAATAGGCCGTATTCGCCAGAGTGGCCCCCATTTAGCGAAGCTATTGACATAAAAAGATTATTAAAAATTTCTAGCAAGATTGGATCTGCAACTGTGTTAGCTTGAGTCACTTTTAAATGATTTAAATCATGAACATATGAGCTTTTGATATCTGAACGGCTGCAACTGACGGCCTTTAAAATCAGATCGTAGCGTGGCGTGATTTCAGCCTCCCATTGAGGTTCAATGATAGTCGTACCGGTTTTTTCAACAATAATGGCGGGGCCAGTGATTTTTTGATCAATAACGAGATTATCACGCAAATAAACAGGCGTTGTGTCAATTATTCTACCATTGCAGATCATCCTCACAGTATCAATGGGATTGGCCGGTATTGTTTCAATCGGCCTCATCGAAACGCAAGCCTCATCATTCATCGCATAAGGCGCAACGCCAATGACTTCAACCGAAACAGCTTCTACAAACAATGGCGTATTGTGACGCACAAATCCAAAATGTTGCAGATGAACCTTGTCATAAGCCGCTTTCATATCAGCACAAGACGCAAAATCAATTAATAATGTCGTATCTGTCCCCGTATAACGTAAATGCACTTTATATTGTATAGTGATATTTTTATCATCAATATTTTGTTCATATAATTCATTACGGCCTTGTTTTTCAAGCTGTTTTAATACCCTTTCTAATTCAATAATCAACGTCTCATTCAATTGTGCCCTGATAGCTTTTTCGTGTAGGCTACGAATGTCCGCCAACCCCATACCCAAGGCCGAGAGTACGCCCGCTTTAGGATGAATAAAGATAGTTTTTATACCTAAAGCCTCAGCAACCAGACAAGCATGTTGCCCCGCAGCCGCGCCAAAACAACATAAGGTATATTCAGTCACATCATAACCGCGTTGCACAGAGATTTTTTTGATCGCATTGGCCATATTATCAATGGCAATTTTCACAAAGCCTTCAGCAATTTCAAAAGCACTGCTACTTACCACCAAAGCTTGATTGATTTCTACCGTCAAAGCGTTCAATTTGTCTTTAACAATATTCTCATCAATAGCCTCTTGACCATAAGCGCCAAAAACCTTGGGAAAAAAACGCTTTTGTATTCTACCTAACATCACATTGCAATCAGTCAGCGTCAGAGGGCCACCTTGTCGATAACACGCCGGGCCCGGATTCGCACCCGCCGATTCGGGGCCAACCCGAAAACGTAAGCCATCAAAATGTACACAAGAACCACCGCCAGCAGCAACGGTATGAATTCGCATAATAGGAGTACGCATCCGTACACCAGCTACCAAAGTTTCAAAATCGCGTTCATATTCCCCCTCCCCCGCGTAATGTGAAACATCCGTAGAAGTGCCACCCATATCAAAATTAATGATTTTATCAAAGCCAGCTAAAGCACTGATTTTAACAGCCCCAACATATCCGCCAGCCTGAAAGAATCGCATCTTTACCTTGAAATTGCTACAGTCAATCCGCCATTGGATTGCATAAAAATAAATTTTTGAACCCATGAACTTTTGAACTCATGCTTTTAGCAATACGATTGATATAACGACGCAAAATCGGAGACAAGTAAGCATCAACAACCGTTGTATCACCGCGACTGATGAATTTAATCAATGGACTGACTTCGTGTGAAACAGAAATTTGCGTAAACCCCAAATCACGCGCCAAAGCCACCACTTCTTGCTCATGCTTGGGATAACGATAACCATGCATAAAGACAATCGCCACAGACAAAACACCTTGCCTTTTTACGGTTTCTAAATCTCCCGTATCAAGTGAAACCGGTTTTAATTCAAAACCCCCTATAACGCTCATCAACTTCAATAACTTGTTCATACAACAATTCAGGCAAAACAATATTAAGGGCAAATAAATCGGGGCGATTTTGATAACCGATTCGCAAAGCATCCCCAAAACCCTTCGTAATGAGTAAAACCGTGCGTTCACCTTTGCGTTCAAGCAAAGCATTCGTTGCCACAGTCGTCCCCATTTTAACAGCCGCAATTTGATCAATAGGTAAAGCCTCATCTTTTGATAACCCTAAAATATCGCGAATGCCTTGCACCGCCGCATCTTGATAGTGTTGCGGATTATCAGATAACAATTTATGAGTTAATAAATCTCCATTAGGCTGTTTTGCGACAATATCAGTAAAAGTGCCACCTCGATCTATCCAAAATTGCCAAAGAGGGGATTGTGCAGAATAATCCATAATGTTTAATGGTTAATTTCACTTTAATAAGTTTTTGCGCGCAAAAACGGATACTGAGAAACTTAAATTTAATCGGTATAATGTATAATAGTTAATGGTTAATTGTTAAACCTACATTCATCACACCCTTCACAGCAGTTTGGTATTTAAAAATAATCAAATTATCGAACTCAGAAAGAAATATCTAAAATATTAAAATAAATCAAAGACTTATATCATTTAACGGATTTTAGGGTTGGCACAATACCTCATACAAATAAGTCGCTAAAAAGATTTTTTGTAAAAAGTTTTATCAATTGATCATAAGCATCATGCCACAATACCCATTTAAAAATCATGCCATTATGACCCATCGAAAGACATCTGTCATATAAGTTATTGAATTATTTAATAAGATTAAAATAATGTTCGAGGCATCGATGTTTTTTTATTTTTAATTACCAAAAACGATCTTAATGTGTGATGAATGTAGGGTTAAAGCAAAAGTCGATGAGTTAAACCTTTTTAACCCGATCAAATATTTCTGATTTTTTAAGAGGTTAATGGTTTTCCACGCAAAAGTTGAGGCAAACAAAAACGACTTGAAGCGCGTTGTACAGCGAAGCTAAACTTTAGCCTTCCCGCGTGGAATAGTTAATGGTTAATGGTTAATGGTTAATGGTTAAAGCAAAAGTCGATGAGTTAAACCCGTCAGTTTGAGGAGTGTTTAAACCCGTAAGGGTTTTGTTCTTTACGCTTATGGTGGCAAACCATAAGCCACTTTTTACGGTCAATCCGAAATATTGACCGTTTGAAGTCTAGTTTAAATTGTCAACATAATAGCAAATTGTTAATATTCAATTTACAATAAAAAGTCATCCAAACACATTTTGTCCACGATTTTAACTGAGAATGGATAAGGGGTGGTAAATCAGCAAAGTGTATATGAATAAATTTCCACTAAGGAATGTGCATGAAATAAAATATCCACAAAAAATTAGCGATCCCCTTGTCATTGCTGTATTGAGAAAAAGTTGTCTTTTTCACGCAAAACTTTTGCGTGAAAAGTTATTTTATGCACGTTCCTAAACAGACTCATAATTCGTGAACGCCTAAATTCCTGAACACATAACATCTATAGTTTGTTCGATAATCTGTTGGCCTTGGACATAACCATTAACCATTAACCATTAACCATTAACCATTAATCATTAAATAGGTATCTTTATGCAAACCTATCAAATCGAAATTGATAGACAAAATGCGAAAAATCGCATGGTTTCAGTCACGTTACTACAATCATTACTAAAAGTCCTCGTTGAAGGCAGCAAAGGCGCACTCAGATTGCGTACAGAAGGACGAAGCGCCATACGAGGTACCCCGCCCAAATGGATAAAGACTGCAACACAATTTGCACTTGAACTCCAAGGCAATCAATTGCGTATTGACTCACCTACCCTCAATGAAGCAACACCCGAATTGTTTCAAAAAACGGATTGGTTCCCGGAACTCAATGCTGAGTGGACAAGCCTTGACTATTTTCAAGAAAGTCTAACAGCAAGCCTGAACAAAGAAATGGCCGATTCGCTCTACGATAAACCCTTGTTACATATTTTTCAGGGTTTTCGCCATGTCTTCAACCAAGGCGCCAATCAAATTCTTTTACTCAATGGGAATGGTAAGCCAATCACGCCAGAAACCCTCAGTGTTTTCAAAGAACTAGAAGGGAGTCTACCCTCCCCTGGTCAAGTGAAAGTTGCCGGTGTGTTGGAAGTGATCCGAATCCATGATAGGACTTTCAAAATGATCACAGGGCCAAATGAACATGTTATCAAAGGGATAACGCAACCGATTAATCAGAAAGAAGCGCAAGGACTTTTAAATAAAGAAGTATTAGTTTCGGGTATGGGGTATTTTACGATCAGCGGAAAAGTACTTCGTATTGAAGCAGAACATATCTCTGTTGCCGGGGAACATGAACGTGCTTTATGGGAAAAATTACCAATACCTATCCCTTACCAGTCCAAACCCAATGAATTACCAAATGAATTGCCGGTTAAACCCGTTCCTCAAATCGAAGAAGAAGTCATTGTAGGCGATCAAAAACCTGAGAATGAAAACCATGAAGAAACAGCTAAATGGGTAGAACGACTGCCATAGTCATGCGGTGTCAAATCAGTAGAGACGCGATGCATCGCGTCTCTAGGGTAGAACGACTGCCATAGTCATGCGGTGTCAAATCAGTAGAGACGCGATGCATCGCGTCTCTACTATCAAAGCACGTCTATAGCATTTGCGAAGTTGTTTTGTACCAAAAAGACTGATTGTAACGGATTTTTGGGTCACAAAGAATTACGGTGGTTTTCATTGTAGGGGCGAACCTATGTGTTCGCCCCAAAATCCGTTACAATCAGCAAAAAAACGCACTTAGCCGCTGATTTTCCTTTTAACATCTGGTTCCACCACGACATTTATTATTGATTTGATTTCGCACAACACCACACATCGACTTGTTTGATACCGGCTGCTATAAAAACGGATGCTAACTCTTCAACAGTCGCTCCGGTTGTCATCACATCATCAATCAAAACCAGATGTTGCCAATGTGGTTCAACGCGCACGACTTTAAAAGCGCCTTTTAGATTGCTTTGACGTTGTTTTCCAGACAAGTTGGTTTGTGGCGGGGTATTGATAATGCGTTGACAAGCGTTCATCTCAACGGGAATACCGGTATGTTTGCCAATACGTTTGGCGAGTTCTAAGGATTGATTATACCCCCGATGACGTAAACGTTTCGGATGGAGGGGTACAGGAATTAAGACATCAGGGCGCGATTCGATAGTCAAATGTTGGGCCATGAGATGGCCTAATAAATTCAACACAGTCATATTGTGATGAAATTTGGCGGCCAAAATCAGTTTATCTAGCGGATAAAGATAAGAAAAAACGGCTTGAGTGTGCGTATAAGGTTTTGATGCTTCTTGGCATTGTTTACATATGCCGACTTTTTGCAAACGTTTTGCACAGCGAACACAGGCAGGGCCTTGAAAAGGTAAATCCGCCCAACACGCGCTACACATCGGCAATGTCGTCGCCGCATCGCCACAGAGAAAACAAGTTTGCGGAATGAGATGAAAGGGTGGGCAACACAAAGCCCATCCTACATTAATCATGAGCTTACCCCCTATCCGTTTTCTAGTATTCGATGTAGAGACGCGATGCCTCGCGTCTCCTCTTCGCGGAAACGCTTCGCGATAGCATCTAAGTACTGAAGCATAAATTTTCGTGTATTTTGAAATGGGGCAACCACAAGGGATTGCCCCTACGCAATGCCATGTAGGGGCAATCCCACTTGATGAGCCCTTTGCGCTAAAATATCGGTTTATTTGTGCTTCAGTACTTATAGACTTTAATATCAGTAAAACTCAAAACTGGCGTGAACAGTAGCTGTTCATTTTTATAGTTTTGTTCACAAATTCAGACGTTCATAGTTTTATAGTTGGCCTTGGGCAACTTGGGCAACTTATAAACT
>QNEL01000337.1 GCA_003645185.1 Candidatus Parabeggiatoa sp. nov. 3 | reverse complement strand
CCCTCGCCAATGCCTTATCATTTTATAAGGCAAAAAACAGCTAGAAATGAGCCAAAAACCAAAACCAAAATATCCTTAATAATTAATAACTTAATTAACTTCTCTCACCGGCTGGATACCCCCCTAATTTTGCCCTGTGAGACACGATAATTGTTAATAAATACCGTTTGATCCAATTTTTATCCACTAGCCTTCAAAATGATAAGATAAGTTTGTCAAAATTCCCCCTTTTTTGACTATTTGCAAAAATTTTTCGTTGAAATAATAAAATGATAAAAAACAATCACTTAGTTAACTCTCTCCACGGGGGAGTATCAAAGATATTTTGGCCTGATTTTGGCCTATTTCAGTCCAAAGCAAAAATATCGAAAAAGGCTTCAAAATACATACTTTGATTAATTGACAAGTTTAGTGAATTAAGGGCAATCCTTAGTGCCCTTGAAATTGAAGATTAAGATGGTGGGCAAGTTCGTTTCGACGCTGGGCGTCGAAACGAACTTACCCACCCTACATTTAATAATTGATTTCCACGCTCAAGTTTTTGCGCGCAAAAACTTGAGCGTGGAATTGATAATTGATAATTAATAACTGAAATGAAAGACTTTGACTTCTCAATGCGACTGAGTGCTTGGTATATACACACATTATTATTGGCTATCGCCATCGCATTGGTTTATGGGCACACATTAGACGTGCCATTTTATTTAGACGATTTTTCTTCTATTCAAGAAAATCCCTTGATTTACAATTGGCAAAGCAGTTGGGCGGATTTCTGGCAATTATGGGATGCTTATCAATTGCGAATAGTGGGCTATTTAAGTTTTGCGCTCAATTATGAAATCCATCAATTCCAAGTAGCCGGCTACCATGTCGTCAATATCCTCATTCACTTTTTGACAGGCTGCGCCGTTTTAGGATTCTTACGCGGTTTAGTTCGCACACCCACACTCAATCCCCTGTTATCAGAGAATACTAAACGCTGGTTGCCACTTGTTGTCGCCTTGATATTTGTACTACATCCCTTGCAGATTCAAGCTGTCACTTATATTGTGCAAAGACTCGCCTCCTTAGCAGCCCTATTTTATCTCGCCGCAATGGCTTGTTTTATTCAAGCGCGTTTAACAAAAAAAGCCCTATTTCGTATAGGCTGGATAATCGCGACTCTCTCATTAGCCATACTCGCTTTTTTCACTAAACAAAACACCATTACCTTATTCATAGCGATATTATTATTAGAACTCATCTTTTTTCATCGCGAAACAATACGCATCAAAGGCACCCTTGCCATATTGGGTTTTGGCTTTTTGATCAGCATTTTCGTATTGGTATTAGAACAAAACCCCGTTTTTCAAACACAGTTATTTGAACAACTGCCCGTTTTAGAAAAATTAGATACTTTCACACGCGAAACAACGGAGATTTCGCGTACCGCTTATCTTGCCACCCAAATGAATGTACTGTGGGAATATATTGGACTGTTTTTCTCCCCAGCCAGTTCGCATATTGATTACGATAATAACCGCTTTATCACAAAGGGTTTTTTGTATGCCCATGACAATTATCATCTCATCGCCAGAATTTTACACAGTGAAACGATATGGGCATTAATCGGGCATTTGTTATTATTGGGGTTAGCCGTATTAAGCTTACGTCGTTGGCCGCTAGTCGCTTATGGTATATTATTTTACTACCTAGCCCACGCAGTCGAATCCAGCTTAATTCCCATTCGAGACGTGATATTTGAACACCGCACCTATTTACCTAATTTAGGGCTCGCCATACTCTGCGCTTGGTTACTTGTCGCACAACTGCCACGCTGGTTAAATAAATTAACACACGCCACCCTTATTGTCTTATCAATTACCATCGTATTGGTATTAGTACTAGGTAGCGCGACATGGCTACGCAATCAAATGTGGCGTGATCCCATCACATTGTGGCAACACAATGTCGCACAATCTCCAGAAAAAACAAGGGGTTGGATTATTCTAGGCAAGCATTGGATTCAAAACGGTCAACCTGCTGAAGGCATCAAAGCTTTAAATCATGCTATTGTGAAGAAAACCAATGCAGATGGCTCTCAATCGTTAACCGTAACGACTGAAACCGCACTGAATATGGCCGTTGCTTATAAAATACTCAAGCAATATGACAAAGCATTAGAATGGATCAATAGCTCCCTCGCCTTGAAACATAACTTGCGCCCCTTTGATCAAGCCAAATTCTTAGTGAACCAAGGTAATATCTTTTTTGAACTAGCCCGTTTAAACAAGAAACAAAAGCATTATTCTGAAGCCTATGCACAGTTTCGTCAATCAGAAGCCTCTTATCGCCAAGCCATACAGATTTATCCAGCCAATTTGAAGGCCCGTATCAATCTCGCCAGCGTTTTAGCGACAATGGGCAAATTTGATGAAGCCATAGCCATCTATCAACAAGTACTCGCAATTGAACCAAGCAATGTCTATGTCAAAGGCAATTTGCAAAAATTGCAAGAAATACGTCAAAATAAATAATTGCTCCTGAAAACCTGACAGGTTTTCAAAACCTGTCAGGTTTAGCCTGTCGGTTCGCCCTATTCTGGCCGGAAATGAAAACCTGACAGGTTTTGATAAACCTGTCAGGTTTAGCCTGTCGGTTCGCCCTATTCTGGCCGGAAATGATTTTTCTTAAAATCTATATCAACCATACATTAAAACAGGGAGAACAATATATGATCCAATTCCAATGGTTTCCGTTTTTGCTTTGTCTGGCTATGGGATTACCCAGTACAGTATGGGCCAGCGTTAAAGTCAGTGGTACACTTACCGCAGAACAGTCATGCCAGGCTTATGTTTCAAAAAAGAAAAAAACCAACCCAGACAATCAGTTATTAAAAACGGGCCAAATCTATTCCGTGATTGAAGCCAACCGTCTGAATCAACCTAAATGGTTTCGCATCCGCATCGAAGGTATTCGTCAGGCTAAGCGGTGGGTTCATAAAAATTGCGGCACCCTAAAATACCCTCATGCCTTAAAAGGCCTCAAAGGTGCATCCCAACATGTCAGCCAACAGCAACTTTGTCATACGCCAGGCCATCAAACCACTCAGGTTTTAGCCATGAGTTGGCAACCCGCTTTTTGCGAAACTCATCGCCGCCAGCGTGAATGCCAGATCACCGATACGAAGGCCTATCAGGCAACCCATTTTACCCTGCATGGTTTATGGCCAAATTGGCAGAATTGTAAACCCCATTATCAATTCTGCGATGCCCAAGTGACTAGTCGGCCACAAAGGCGGTGTCAATATCCCAGCGTACCCCTCTCTAAGACTGTGCGTCATCAACTGAGAATTGTGATGCCTGGCGCGATTAGGGGTTCCTGCTTGCAACGTCATCAATGGTGGAAACATGGCACATGTTCTGGATGGGAAGCCGATACCTATTTCACAGTATCGACTCGTTTAACGAAGGAATTTAATCAGGCAGGAATGGCCGCCTTTATGAAGGCCAATTTGGGGAAAAGGGTACGGAAAAAGACATTTCTCTCTCAAATTGACAGAAGCTTTGGTGCTAACACCAAGCAATTAGTCAAACTGTCTTGCAATAGGAGAAAGGGTAATTTGACTGAAATCCAGCTTCTTTTGCCAAGCAAAATCGCTGAAAGCGATTCCTTGGCTACTCTGATTCAAAAACAGCTTCACCAAAAGAAATCCATGAATCACTCAGGAAACTGTCCAGCCTATTTCAGGATAGTTCCAATTGACGATTAGAAATCAAATCGTTTTCTAACTACTGGCAACCGCGTTTCTACGATTCCACATTAAAACCAGAGACGCGATAAAACCAGAGACGCTTCGCTACGCAAATCTACGATCCCATTAAAACGATCCTATTAAAACCAGAGACGCGATGCTGAGCAAATCTACGATCCCATTAAAACGCTCCCATTAAAACCAGATACGCGATAAAACCAGAGACGCTTCGCAATAGCGTCTCTACAATCTCATTGATACAAGCTCATCCCATCCGCTTCTGGATTAGCAATCCAACCGCTGATATTTTTTTCAGGCACATTAACTTTAACCCACCAATCCGTTTTACGCTCTGTCACCAACGAACCCCAACGGGCCGCTTCATTCAACCTGTCAGCCTGCCAACCATTGTTCAAGTAATAAAGATCACCGTTATACCACACCAGATGCATACCCAAACCCACCGATTCCAAATCGAACAGCTTATCACCCTCAGATAAACTCAGTTTTTGGTTATCATCTGTCAAATCCACCTGTGATTTAATCACCTCAATTTCACCAAATTCTGAAGTCTGTATTTCGCCATTCAGAGCTTGCACCACTTGCGAAGCATTCAGCGTTTCTAAAGCATCAGCCTTAAACGAAGGTTGTGCATAAAGTATAGTCGATTGTTTCAACGTCCAATTGCCATAAGTACAATGATCAACTGGGCAAGCTTGTTGAATGTACGGCAAATTCGGCATGATTTTGACATAATCGCTATGAGCATAACCCACCAATCCCTCATCAAGCTGAACCTTGTACCATTGCCCCAAGACATCCAAGATATCAACCTTCACACCTTTTTTGACTTTAGCAATCGGTTTAGTGTGTTTACCAATGCCTTCACGAATATTTAACATCTTACCCTGTGTCACAACCACACCAATGACTTTAGGTGCCTCCTCAACACTGGGAATTGAAGCTTCAGTAAACCAAGTTTGTTTAGGCTTCATGCCTAAATTATCAAGTTCGTCAGTCCAATTCGACACATATTGACCTTCAGCCCAACGGGCCATAACAGTCGTTACCGGATATTTGAACAAAATATGCAATGCCGGTTGAGGGCTAATTTTGCCCTTTTTAACGGTAAAGGCCAGTAAACTACCCGTTTCAGTTAACACCACCAACAAATCCTTCGCCGGTGAACTGAAAGCATCAACCACATCAGGAACATGCTTTCTGATCGTATTCCAGTCAGGATAGAGTTCATTATGGAACACTAAATCTTCAGACACCGCTACTGCTGGCACATCAAAATGCGTGTATCCCCCCTCATTCCTTGGAAAATGGCCTTTAACAACCCATTGCCCTTCGTGACGCACAATCCCGCCGCTCACATCACCCCAATCTCCACTATCACCATGTCTTTTTTGAACGTTTTTTGCAGCACGTTTGAAAGCCCGCTTCTGATCCAACAGAGTCGCTATATCAACAGCCTCCAGTGCTTCTAGTGAAAACATTTGCAATGCACTATCCGTCGAACCACCCATAAAACCACTACAGATGTCGCTACGAACGTAACCCACTGATAGGTATTGATTGCCTACGAATAAAATATCGCGAGAAGCCTGCCCCTCACAATATTCACCAAGCGTCGGCGTAATGCTTTGTTCTTTAACGAGCAATGACACATCAAAAGCATGAATCCCTTCTTGTTCAGCCAGGAAAGGATTAGAAATCGCATCAGGATCGGGTGCAGGATTGATCCAGACAAAATCCTCAGTAAAATCATTGTAAACACTGTGCTTCACATCAAGCCGCCAAAATCCGTCATCCTGCGGCACTAATAAATTAGTCCTTTCGGCCGCCAACTCAACTTCTCCATTTTCAGCACGTATCCAAAACGTGCGATAAGATGAAGGTTGTCGTATTCCCTCAAGCGCATTGTCATCTAAAAGCGTAGCCGAAACATCATAATTGGCCCCATAACGCAAGCCTAGCAATAACCCAGACTCGCCCGCACTCACGCTACTCACGATGAAAATGATTGAAAGAGATAAGACTTTTATAATTCTCCTCATCAAAAGCCTCCTTTTTGTGTGGTATAAAATACACCCAATTTGGTTTGAGAATGATTTTCAGGCAAAAGCCAATCAAAAATTTTAACTGTTATAACACAATTCAGCAAGCGTATTAGAAATTTATCCTTACCACCTATCAGTTTGTCAAAAAATCTTCAACACAGAGAACACAGAGTACCACAGAGTGCCACAGAGAATAAGTAATTCACACAAAAGTTGCGTGAAAGCGTGAATTTGATTTTTAATTATATTGTGATACAAAATACTTTGTAAATGTATGTGTTTTTTACGGGTGTGATTAAAAGTACATGGCTTTTTTATTTTGAAATAATAAAAACTTAAAACGCACAACCCCTTGGGGGTTGAATGTGAATAGCCCCAGGTGGAACCTGGGGTTCTAAGGGAATTTATAAAAAGTATCGTGATCAATCAGATTGAGCTGATAAATATATCAGAATAAAAATTCAATCAACGAAACAGAAGGTTAGCAAAGCCAAATCAGCGTTGTATTGATTTTATAAAATTATCAGCATCTTGAGGAGGATCATTAGCATATCGTATAGCCACACGCAATTTACGGAATGTCTCCACATCCAAGGCATCAGGAAAAATAATCAGCGCCTGACTTTTACGTTCTATACCCAAAAAAGTCATCAATAACACTTTAACAAAACACCCATAAAAACGGACTTTGCGAAGCTTTTGAAAAGGGGCACATTGGGTGGCAATCTTTTGTTTAAAACGTGACGACTTGTTATCTCTTTCAAGCGGCTTAACAACAGGATTAGTGTTATCTTTTGACTTCAATCTGACATGATCAAGATAAGTCAGTCTTAACACCACTAATTGTGGATGACTATAACTACCCGATGCGATTTTACCGATTTCGCCCGATTTAAGTTCTATCCAATGCCATTTTGGTTCACAGTGCAAAACACAAGCATCTAGTGGATGATTAATTAATAATAGATATCGATGCGTAGTGTACCAAGCACTGGCTAATACCAAAAGCCCTAAAGCCAATTTAACGGCAAGAGCGAGCGCCATACTCAAGGGCAAAGTCAAAGGCAACAACAATAACAAGGCCCCACAATGCATGATCATCAACATCAAAGCAAAACGTTTAGAAAAGCGCGGATTTATTATCACATCAGTTCTCAATGAACAATTATCAGTTCCACTTAACAAGTTTTTGCGCGCAAAAACGACGCATCGGAAATCAATTATCAGGGGTCATAAGATAGAACACTGATTCGGCTTCTTCTCATGATTTTGCTTTGCTAAGCTTCTGTTCCACGCTGATTTTTTTTAATCAATGTTATACTTTTAACCTACATTCATCACACCTTAAGATCGATGAAAGGTACACAAGATAAAAAAACATCGAAGCCTCTGTCATTATATATACCGATTTAATTATAAGTGCTTGATTTTATGATCTATTATAAAAATGATAATATTATGCAAATCAATGAGTTACGTTAAATCGGTATATACTGCACGCGGGCACACCAACTTTTAGCTATAGCCTTTTCCGATTGCATTACGTACAAAGGCAAATCTCAAATAAAAATCGATAAACTTAAAACGCGCAACCCCGTAGGGGTTGAATGTGAATAGCCCCAGGTGCAACCTGGGGTTGCCAAAATAATTATAAAAGCTAAGTTTATTCCCGCGCCGAGTATAAACTCTATTATTTATAATCTTATTTTTAAATTCAATAACTTAAGTAAGTTTTTGCGCGCAAAAACTAAGTGAAATTATTAGATACAATCCTTGTATACTGTCCACCGTTATAATTTGCGCTTTTGCATTTTGCAAAAAAACGAAGTGGTTAGTCACCTTTAGGTGACTTGAGCTGTAAGACAACTGCTTTAGCTGTTGGCTTAAAGAATCAATAATAGCGACCTTATGACGATGCTAAGTATAGTTATCTTTTAAGTTAAAGATCATTATAACCAATCCCCAATTCGACAACGCAACCCGGCCGGGATAGCATAATCCTTGTTTTGTAAATGAAGCCGAATACCAAAAGTACCACTTGCCGCATCCACAATTGGGTCAACAATAACCACCTTCGCCACATATTCACCACCAATCGGTTCTTCAACTACCACCGATGCAGACATGCCCGGCTTTATCATCCCAAATAGTGAACCAGGTACAATGACTTCCACATAAAGCAGATCGACTTTAGCCAATTTTAATATCGGCTGCTCATCTACCACATGGACATACTCCCCAGATGACTTAATCACCTCAACAACAACACCATCAATAGGACTCAAAATTGAACGCAACTTTAAAACTTCCTCAGTTCGCTTTAATTCTAATTGCGCTAACTGATAGTTGACTTTAGCGTTTTCCAGTTCATATTTAGCCACCAAGGTTCTGGTTTGAACCTCATCACGATCCTTCTCGGCTATAGCGTTCTTTTTGAACAATTCCTCAATACGTGCCTGAGTGCGTTCACTTAATTGATAACGTGCTTTTTTTTCCAAAATATTGGCTTTAGAAGTCGCCCGTATTTTAGCCAGTTTAACATTCACCTTCTCTACTTCACTGTACAACTGTGCTAACAACTGTCCTTTTTTAACGTGCTCACCGCGTTCAATTAATATAGATTCTAAAAGCCCCGCAGTTGCACTGGTGATTTCCACCACGCTCTGTGGTTCAATGACACAATCCAATTCTGTCAAAGCAAGCGTATTATTATTCAAACCTATCATGCCTATCATGCATACAAACCAACAGAGTTTATTTAACATCATCTCATTTCCTAAAATGACTGCCACCTATCCATTTTGTTCAAATTTATGCCCCAGTTTTTGGGTGAATGACTTATTCTCTGTGGCCCTCTGTGGCCCTCTGTGCTCTCTGTGTTGAAAAAAAAGTAGCCTCATCTGATTTCCTACTATATGCCCCAGTTTTTGGGTGAATGACTTATTCTCTGTGGCCCTCTGTGGCCCTCTGTGCTCTCTGTGTTGAAAAAAAGT
>QNEL01000336.1 GCA_003645185.1 Candidatus Parabeggiatoa sp. nov. 3 | reverse complement strand
TAAGGTATAAAGCAATATTTCTTTTTTAAATCAATTATTTACAAAAAACGTGAAGATCGAGTTTCAATGATTCCACTGCAAAAATGTAGGTGCCCTATAAATTTTATTGAAATCTCAAAGCAGGCAACAAAATCTTATTTAAATTAAGGGGCTGGTAACAAGTCTTATTTAAATTAAGGTGGCAACTACAAATCTTATTTAAATATCCGGGCAGGCAAAAAGCGGCATTTTACAAATCTTATTTAAATATCGGGGCCGGTAACAAGTCTTATTTAAATTAAGGGGCTGGTAACAAGTCTTATTTAAATTAAGGGCCGGTAACAAGTCTTATTTAAATTAAGGGCCGGTAACAAGTCTTATTTAAATTAAGGTGGGCTTTAAAAACACGTAGGGAGCCCATTTCACGCTAAAGTTTCGCGGAGCGAAACAAAGCGCGTGAAATATTGATTTAAATATCGGGGCAGGTAAAAAAAGACAAAGCCAGCACCCTACAAATCTTATTTAAATATCGGGGATGGCAACAAAATATTATTGAAATTAAGGGCCGGTAACAAGCCAATCGACAATTCGCCTTGGTTTTCCGAGGCCTTCTGGACAATCCCTTTGAGGTACGTGAAGGCCTCTTGGAATCGGGGTATCCGTATCTTCAAACCGACGGTTCTTTGGTTTATAATTCGATCAACCGTTATTTGTCAATCGAAGGCATTGAGCCACTGGAAGCTATAAAGATAGCCCTGCCACGCCTTAATGGCCGTTTTGCCATTATGGCATTAGTTGCACAAGGGAATTTGCTCATAGCAGCCCGTCGAGGCTGCGAACTGGCTTTATCGCTTCACGAGGAGGGTTACTATTTCAGTTCAGAAGCCCAAGTATTAAGCACATTCTCGAAGAATGTCATCCAATTAGAAGAGGGTACACCGGCGGTATTACGTTTCGTGAAACCCTGATGTCAGTCTGTTAGGAACGAGCATAGGCATCCCCAAAAATTATCCGAGCCTACCAGTCGTTTAAGTGGGTAGGGGAATGGTGGGCTTTTAAAAGCCCACCTGACGGGATAATTTAAACCCCACCACTACCCGGTTTCCGTTTGTCATTCATCATAACGCACTGATACCCTATTTTTGCCGATGCCGAGTTCATAACTACAAGGATTCGTTATAAGAAAGGATAAACCCAAAGCTGGGATTCTTGATTGGATGGGAATTTTGACGGAAATTTTGAAAAAAACCGATGCGGATTCGTTATTAAAAATAACGGCTAGGAACGTTAAAACTAAAAAACCTATCGGAAATGAGGGTTTTAACGTGGTTTATCCTTTGTTATAACGAATCCTTGTCGTTATTGAGAGAGGGAAAACATAAATCAGGGCGAAAAATTCAAAGGGTATAAAACCAGAAAGGTGATGGGAAGTTTAATGGGTAACTTTGAGCAGGATGTGGCTTAAAATGTTGATTTAAAAACGTGATAGCCACAGTGCGTGCCTCGCCCGCTATCTAAGTAAGTCGCTGGCTTTCCACACAATACCCATGCTACCTTCGCTACATTTAACCCTTAGCTGGCTAAGCCATAATCACCGGAAAAACTCGTAGGTGCGAGTCCAAATGAAGAGAGGCTAAGACAAAATCTTGATTAGATTCATTATATTCCGAACAACCGAGGTGATCTTGATAACCGGTTCATTGGTTGATTCAAGTGCTAGAAATTAGGAGCAAAGGGAAGGCTTGATGCCAGTCTTGACGGATTGGTGGACATCTTGACGCTGGGGCGTAGAAAATGGGTTCTAACCGCGTGGAAAGCATAAAATCACGGAACCAATGGCTGTTTCGGCGGTAAAACAATTGCTGTTGTCGTCATAGCTATAAGCTTTTACAATCACGCCATCTGGTTTGATTTCATCTAAACTGCCCGCGAGATCATAATGGTAATCGGAAGTGGTGGTTACGCTTTCAACCGTTTCAGTTGTTGGTGTGAGGCGGTTCAAGTTAGAGCAAAAGTACGAGAACGAGCAACTTGGATTTTTGGGTTTGAAGGCGTTTTGGGTGTGTTAGTGGAAAAAAAAAGAGATAAAGACAGGCCCCAGCTTTTACGTTAAAGCCAGAAAAAATAAACAAACTATTGTAACTCGACTATCAAGTTTTTGATGTTATTTGGCTTTGCGAAGCTCTATTTTTGAGTGTTAAAATAGCCAACTCATTGATTTTTAAGGTTATTATTGTTTTTAGGTCTCAAATTATATTTCTTTTTAAATCAAGGACTTATAAAAAACTTGATAGTCGAGTGTAAGTATTAGTCAGTGGTTATGTTTGCCCACCCTACGATTGCGGTAACGCGGAGATCAAAAGCTTCCAACGCTCCCGCGTTGGAAGCAGAAAAAAATTTTTCTCATTCCAAAATTTTCGTTCAATGCCATTAAGTGTAAACACGTCGTTTTGCCCCTACAAAATCCCAATAGGTGTGAATTGTCGTATTCGCCTTAACACCCTATCGACAAGCGATTTCCTTGTCGTTCGATAAGAGTCACGTTAAAGAACCAAGTTGCACCTCGTATATCGACGATATTCGGTAATTGATTTAGGAACGTGCATAAAATAACTTCGACAACTTTTTATCAATACAGCAATGACTAGGGAATAGCTCATTTTTAATGGCGATTTTATTTCATGCACGTTCCTTAGTTTAATGATGCGCTTCGTTCTTCAGCATATCATACGCGGGCTGGCTTACGCGTTATGCGGACTCCCGAGAACTTACGAGAAATAAAAAACGATCAAATGTTTCGCTAATAATTTGACGCCTAAGCTGTTTATATTCTTTCTTTGGTTCCAATCCATCAATGCAGGAATCCCAGATCGTTAGATACTTTTCTTTCCACAGCCTTACAGTGTCCCTTGTAGGTAGTGGTCCCAATGGCAAAAAAACATCTCTTGTTTTTATGCCGTCCACCAGGCAACATAGAATTTCCATATTGCATAGGACAATAGCATTTTCAGGTTCGTCAGGTTCTAGCTTTGAATCATTAGCGATTATCTCCTTAATTTGTCCTATAAGCTGTTGTCCTATTTCAGCGATATGATCAGCAGCATCATCGTTGTCAAAGTTACCGAAACTCCAAGTACCCATTGCAATTACCTCTTTGGATCACATATTAGAGAGTACAAATACCAATAAAGTAATAATACATATTACAATATTATATTGGTATTTGTAGTGCATTATTTAACAGGCTTTTTTGTAGTGTGTATTTATTTTTCCAACTATCTTGTCGGCATAGTCGTTACCATATGTTGATTTTAACCACTCCTCACCCAATGTCCTCCTATATGTTTTCTTATTGTTATCCATATTAACAGGGCGGTTTTTATTGGTTACATTGTCTAATTTTTCCATCTCTGTCATTTTTTCATAGACTATCTGCTCAACACCTTGGGCAGTATCTGTGTCTGGAATGTTTGTAAAGATGTCTGTCGCATAATCTGTTTTACCATATCTCGTTTTGGCATCTACTTTTGCTTTACCTACATATTGTTCTTTATTTCTCAAATATACAGTTGCCAATCCTAGTAAATCAACCCAGCCAATAGGATTAGGCACATACAGGTAAAGATTCTCACCCCCACCCAACCCAATCGGGTCCTGATGAATAAACCGCCCAGCATCAGGATCATAATACCGATGCCTATTATAATGCAGCCCTGTCTCTGCATCAAAATACTGCCCTTGAAAACGCAGATTATTCTCTATCCGTTCAACCTCAAGGCGATCCACATTACCATAAGCCTTGTAACGCACATTCCAGACGATTTCACCTTTAGCATCCGTCATTTCCTGTGGGGTGCCAAGATGATCTAAATGGTAATAATAAACTTCATCATCTTGAATCAGAGCCAGCGGCCTAAAAGAGTACGGTTCGTAAATGTACGTTTTGTGAATCTGGTTTCGAGTTTCAAAAAGTAAAACGTCGCCATTCCAGAGAAACTCCGTTTTTCCAAAGGCATCTTGTTTGCTGATACGACGACCCAAAGCATCATATTGATATTGAAAAGTTTGTCCTTCTTTGATGACTTGAATCAGTTGGTTGTCGGTGTTATATTCGTATTCAGTGACTAATCGACCCCCTTTACCACGCCGTTCTCGGATGAGATTGCCAGCCACATCGTATTCAAAATGGCGATCTCCTAACATTTGCAAACGATGGCCTTCGCTATAGCCTGCCTGAGTTTGGTTGGTGCTCAACAGATTGCCCGCTGGATCAAAGGCAAAGGTTTCGGGTGTCAGGCCAGTCACTTGACTTAAACGATCTAGGGCATCATATTTAAAATGGGTTTCGCCTTTTTGTAAATCAAAAATCAGGGCCAGATTGCCTGCTTCATCATACTGATAGTTCCGTTGTATTAGGGGATTATGGCCATTATTGACCCGATGTTTTTGTAATCGCCCCATCGGATCATAATCAAATTGGCTCTCAAGTAAGCCTTGTTGACGCTTTGTTTCTCGTCCCAGTATGTCTCGTTCCAGATTGACCAAGGTTTCTCCATTGAAATCAACACGTTGATAGAGGCCCTCTTTATCATAGTTATAATCAATGGTTTGATGATCCGGCAAAACAGTCTGAATGCGATTGCCAAGCACATCGTATTCATGTTGGATAACCGCTTGATCTTGTTGTTCTTGAATTAAACGGCCTACCCCATCATACTGAAATTTAACTTGACGATGAGCATTTTTAGCTTCAGTCAATTGTCCAACAGCGTTATAAGCGTATTGGGCGACCTGTTCTCCATCACAACGTTTTTCTTTGAGACGGCCGTTTTTGTCACGCAAAAACGACGTGATTTTGTCCGCTTCAAGATGACGTGTTAAATAACCTGCCGGATCATATTCATAGCGTTGAGTACGTCCATCAAAACCGATTTCTTCTATCAAGCGTTCATTTTGATCGTACTTGAGAGAATATTGTTCACCTTTTTCGTTGACTAAGCCTACGAGATTGCGTTCTGTATCATATTGATATGTAAAGACTTGACCCGTTGGATCATAACGATGGGTGACTTGACGAAAGCCATCAGCATATTGATAGGAAGTCGTGCGGCCCGCGCTGTCAGTAAAGTGCGTCAATAATGAGAGAGCATTATAGCACAATTTGACACTCGAACCGTCTGGTTGAATGGCTTGCGTCAAGTTATTGAGGGCATCATAACGGTATTCATAACAATTCCCGTCCGGCCCAATTACCTTGATGATATTGCCTAAAGCATCGTGTTGGTATTCCGTTTTGGCACCATTCGCATCGGTTTGACTGATGAGATTGCCACAACTATCAATCTGAAAATAACGTTCATGACTACCAGCATCCTTAATGCTCGTGGGAAGGCCTTGATGATTGTAATTATAATAGGTCGTTTGGCCTAAAGGCGTGGTCGTTTGGGTCACTAATCCTTGAGCATTATATCCCTGTCGCCAAGTTTGCCCTTGGGAATCGGTTAAACGGATCGGGTGGCCTTGATCATCATAATCCAGAGAAAAGCGATTCCATTCCGGATCATCGGTGGTGCTAAGCCTACCAGACGTGTCAAAGACGCGAATCGAGTCATTACCGTTCGGATCGGTGAGACGGGTTAAATTACCATCCTGATCATAGGCCTTTACAACACTCCCCCCTTCTGGATCAATCTCTTTGGTGATTTGACCCTGTTCATTATAATGATAAGTAAAGGTGGCACCGCGACTGTCTGTACTTTTATTAATCCGATTGTCGTTATCCCATTCAAAACGATAATCGTAAACACCCTTTTCACCAAAACTGCGTAAACAACGGGCGTGAATGTCGTAACGATCCCATTGGAAGTAGAAATTCAAACCGGATTTCAGGGTGCGTTGGATGATAACGTGGTTTTTATATTGATATTGTTCGCTATAACCTTGAGCATCCGTAATTTTGATTAAATCATTTTCGGCACTATATTCATAATGGGGTAGTGCTGCAATGTGGGTGATGTCGTTATATGATTAGATAGAACGCTGATTTGACTGATGATCATGATTTGCACTGATTAATTAAAATGATTAAAATTTAAAAAAATCAGCGCAGAACAACGTTCTATCATATCACCCACATTGCATGACTACCACTTTCCAAAGTGAGTGACAGCTTTTCAAAACGGTTGTGAACGGTTTCGCCATTGTACTGTGGTTTGGGAAAGGTAATAAACCGCTCTTTCGCTTTTCTACGCTCGCTTACTCTAATGTAATGATGGATGCGCTAAGGAACGAAGCGCATCCTCTGGCTTGGCTGAATGAGCCCAATTCGCATAACTCATTAGCTTTCATCCTCATCTAGGTTGATCGCTTCCCGAGCTGCATCTATCATAGGTGCTAATAGTAAATCCGGAAATTTGGTTTGCAACGATTCTATACATAGAATAAATTCATGGCTATTTAACATATATATAACATCTTAAAATACAAAAAAAATATTATTTATATTAGCTGGGCAAAGGACGCAACCTACGTTTGTTAAGGTAAAGGACTCTATGCTCGCTTTCATAGTTCGCCACCATTACGTTGTAAGGAGTGTAAGTCATCACTCGTATAGATGTTTTCATAGAGATCATCGATGACGGAATACCATTGTTTCATAAACACTTTTGCTATAAAAATAGCAAGCTGTCCACTGCCGGGGTTTCGACTGATCTCAAGGCAAATAAAGGTTTTCGGTGATGCGCCAAGTGCGTCGTGGAGTTTCTCAATATCCTCAGGCTCGTACTCATCTATCGCATTTTCTACTAGATCAATCCAGACTTGCCCTTCGCCATTGAGTACATAGCCTTTTGCCTCATTTTTGTCATCAATGATGGCATCAACACTTTTTAGAAAAGTGGTCAATTCTTGAGATTTCACTGTCTCATTTGTGACTAAGTAGACAGAGTGAGACATAGTTATGGACCTCCATTCTTTTTCATAAAATCAAGTAATTCTTGTTCTGTTTGAACAACGGCAATAGCACCCGCATCCAAGCTAGATTGGATGGCATGTCTTTTCATATTAGGTGCCAAAACAATAATAGGTTTACCTTGTGGATTGGCTTCTGGTGAAGAGAGGCGATCTTTAATTTGCTTTACTTTACCTCCTTTGCTAGTAGTGACTTCTACGATAAAATTAGGGGTTTCAATATCTATCTCTGCACGATTTCCGGGTGTACCATCAAGCCTAGGTACCCCTTTTTGAAAGGCCACTAAATGTGGTCTGAGTGCTTGCGCGATTTTTCCTTCCATTTTCGCATCCGCTTGCTGTGTTTTTTCAGGGAACAGTTCTCCTTTTTGATTTTGACCTTGCAATGCTTGGTTAATAGCGTTATCGAATTTGCCAAGAGCACCGCCACTTCCAACATTGCTACTTCCAGCACCGCCACTTCCGCCAACACTTCCAGGAGCGCCACTTCCACCACCACTTCCAACATTGCTACTTCCAGCACCGCCACTTCCGCCAACACTTCCAACACTGCTACTTCCAGCACTACTGCCACTTCCACCAGCACTTCCCCCACCAGCGCCACTTCCAGGGGCATCAGGAACTATCCTATTTATTGAACTGCCGACTTTACCCGCTTTACCTCCTCCTTTCAAGGGATCCAATATCCCGAAAACTAGGAGAGCAGCGAACTCTCCACCAGCCTCACCATACTCCTCTCTGTTCAAGGCATCAAGAGTTGGTCCAAAAATGCCATCAAGAATAATACTCGGATCGTCAACAATGGCACCACCCGCCTTGAAATATTTATTTAGAACCTCAATAGCAGCATCAGAATCAAAGTACCAATATTTCAAATCATTGTAATCTTCCCCTAATTCAATGAAACCTGCTACTTCTCTCTTGCCAGCATTCAAGAAGCCTCTCGGTACACCCAAAATTTGCTGGAGCTCCTCTTGCATATTCTTTTGACATTCTGGACTACCCTTTTCAAGAGTGGCATGGAGCTTAGATTCTAAGCTAAAGTTAAATATTGAACAGGGTCGCTTTTGGAGTCCCAAAACATCCATCCACGACACCGGATTTTTGGCATACCAATAACTATTCAACCCACCAATTAAACCAATCGGATCTTGAGAAATAAACCGTCCCGTCTGCGGATCGTAATAACGGAAGCGATTATAATGCAATCCACTTTCGTCGTCAAACCATTGGCCGGGAAAACGAATAGGACAATCCACTTTTTTTTGCGCGGTGTCAATGGACTCAACTTTTCCCCAAGTTTGGTAATGGGCTAACCAAACTATTTTTCCCTTGGTATCTATTAATTCTTGGGGGGTGCCCAAGTGATCCAAGATGACGGAGTAGACTTGATCATTTTGGAGAGTACACAGCGGTTTAAAAGTACGTGGTTGGTGAATCCATGTCGAGTCTAGCTTGTCATTCTCAAGTATATGGATAATGACATTGCCGTTCCAAATAAATCGCACTGTTTTATCCGGGCCTTGTTTGAGGATTCGGCGGCCTAAGGCATCGTATTTATAAGTCCATTTGTCTCCTTTTGGTGTGGTGATTGAACTCAAGTCGTCGTTGCCATCCCAGCTATACTCCCATATTTTGGGGGGCTCCGTGTTTTCTATTTTTTGGATTAAACGTCCATTGTCATCATAAATATATTCTATTTCGCCTTGTTTGAGTAAACGGTTGCCAGTAGCATAGGTTAAAATTGTCTCATTAATTTGAGTCAAATTGCCTGCGCGATCATAAGCGAATTCTTCCTCAATGCCCGGTTGACGCTGGGTTTTGAGCAAACGATCGGCCAGATCGTAGGTATAGT
>QNEL01000335.1 GCA_003645185.1 Candidatus Parabeggiatoa sp. nov. 3 | reverse complement strand
TTACCCACCCTACATAAGATGGTGGGCAACTAAAACACGTTACCGGCCCCCTACATAAGATGGTGGGCAACTAAAACACGTTACCGGCCCCCTACATAAGATGGTGGGCAACTAAAACACGTTACCGGCCCCCTACATAAGATGGTGGGCAACAAAAAGACGTTACCCACCCTACATTAAATCCCAAACAAATGATTATCCAAAATGCCAATTCAACCTGGTGGGCTGCAAACAGACAAAGCCCATCCTACCATTCCTATCTTGCCAGCTTCGCCAAATGAATATGAAGCGGCTATTCACTTAGCGGCCACTTTTCAGTTTTCTGTTGTTGATACAAAGCTTCCTAATTGCCCTTATTTGCTACATTTGACTGCTGAACGTTTAGAATTATGCGACATGACGACAACGATGGGGCCGGTTTATGTGGATTTTGTTAGGGGTAGAGTAGATTATCGTCGTCGCTATGGGGGGGGAATTAAGCAACCTTTAGCTAAAGCGATTGGTTTAAAACAGGCTTTTCGGCCTACCGTAGTAGATGCGACAGCCGGTTTAGGGCGTGATGCCTTCGTTTTGGCGAGTTTGGGGTGTCGTGTACACATGCTTGAACGCTCAAAAGTGGTTGCGGCGTTGTTATACGATGGTTTACAACGGGCCGGGCAAGATTTTGAAATCGGCGCATTGATAAAAGCACATTTACAACTTATTTATTATGACGCGCAAGATTGGTTATCCCAAATGCCTGAGACACAATATCCTGATGTGATTTATTTAGATCCGATGTATCCCCATCGCCAAAAATCGGCATTAGTGAAAAAAGAAATGCGACTCTTTCGAGCAATAGTTGGCGATGATTTAGATGCTGCGGCTTTGTTAAAAGTGGCATTAACCTGTGCCCGTCAACGTGTGGTTGTGAAGCGCCCTAAATTGGCCCCAAGCCTGAATGAAACAAGGGCCACTTTTTGTATTCAAAGTCAAAATACGCGGTTTGATGTGTACAAAATTTTCTGATTGGAATGTTATCAGTTATCAGTTATCAGTTATCAGTTATTACAAAAGCGAACAATATCAGGAATGTCTATTTTGATTATAATAGAACGCAGATTATGGCCTGATTGAACTGATTTCCACATTTCACATTTCACGCTAAAGTTTCGCTCCGCGAAACTTTAGCGTGAAATAAAGTTGCAGGCAACTTTTGCGTGAATTTCACTTAAGAAGTTGCAGGCAACTTTTCACGCTAAAGTTTCGCTCCGCGAAACTTTAGCGTGAAAGCGTGAAATACAGTTTTTGCGCGCAAAAACTTTTGCGTGGAACGCATGATTAAAGATATCTAATACTGATAATTGATAACTGATAACTGATTTCCACATTTCACATTTCACGCTAAAGTTTCGCTCCGCGAAACTTTAGCGTGAAATAAAGTTGCAGGCAACTTTTGCGTGAATTTCAGTTTTTGCGCGCAAAAACTTTTGCGTGGAACTGATTTTCAGGCAAAAGTTTCGCGAAGCGAAACTTTTGCCTGAAACGGATAACTGATAAATGTCTCAAATATCACAGAAAAAACGTTATATTGCTATACGCAATGTGACTTTAGTGGGCGTGATTGGTAATATCCTATTGACGATTGTTAAACTGGTATTTGGTGTCATTGGCCGATCACAAGCCTTGATTGCTGATGGTTTACATTCGTTATCGGATTTAATTAGTGATAGCGTTGTGTTGGTGGCGGCTAAATATAGTACGCAGGATGCCGATGCTGCTCATCCTTATGGACATGGCCGTTTTGAAACGTTGGCAACCGTGATCATTGGTGGCTTACTCTTGTTGGTTGCGGGGGGAATGCTAATCGATGCGGGACGGCGTTTGTTTGAACCACAGTTGTTGTGGCAGCCGACTGTCTGGAGCCTTGTTGTTGTTATATTGTCCGTTTTAGTTAAAGAGGCCTTATATCAATATACGCTCTCTGTCGCTAAACGTATGCGTTCCCAAATGTTGCGGGCTAATGCTTGGCATCATCGCAGTGATGCCATTTCTTCAGTGATTGCATTGGTAGGCGTTGCGGGTAGTATGCTGGGGTTTCCTTGGCTAGACGCTGTTGCTGCTATTGGTGTCTGTTTCATGATTGGCCATATTGGCTGGTCATTAGGCTTTAGCGGTGTCAATGAATTAGTGGATACTGGCTTAGATAACAAACAAATTATTGAAATTAAAGAGATTATTTCTTCAGTTGAGGGTGTTCACACATTACATGAATTACGCTCGCGTAAAATGGGAGCGAATGCGTTAGTGGATGTGCATATCTTAGTCGATCCCTGTATTAGTGTCTCAGAAGGCCATCAAATTGGTGAAATTGTGCGGACTCGTTTGATAACAGCGATAGATGAAATCAATGATGTGTTGGTACACATTGACACTGAAAATGATGACGAGAGCCGCTCGACTTTGAATTTGCCATTACGCAATGAGATAATAAAAAACTTGCAATTGAAATGGCAAGATTTAGAGGCTGCGCGTGCCATTGAGCAAATCACTTTGCATTATTTATCGGGTAAACTGACAATAGATATTTATTTCTCTTTAACAATCGTGCAAAATATAGAAGATGCACAGGCTTTATCTCAAGATTTTGCTCAGTTAGCGGCAGACGATCCGAATATTGAAGCCATTAATGTTTACTATCGTGGATAAGGGATTTTTTAGCGAACGGTAAAAAATTGAACATTGAAACATCAGCCTTTTTCTAATACTTATACTTAGCATTGTCATAAATTGCGCTTTTTTTGAAATTTTTAAGCCAACAGCTTTTCACGCTGTTGGCTTATCTTATCTTGAGAATACGAAATGAATTTCAGTAGCCTGATTATTGCGCGTTTTGAATAAAACAACAATAATAATCAAGAGGATATTGTTCAGAGATTTGAGTAGAGCATTATTTTTGATGAAATGCTTATCTGAAGGAGGCTGCGATAAATCGTGTCTGAAAGCGTGAAATTGTGTTCTTTTTCACGCTTTCGCGAAGCTGTCACTACGCGCGTGAAAGCGTCTTTTGCGTGAAAACCTGTTTTTAGTAACGGCCAAAAAATCAGCTCATTTATGAACAAATTCTTTATACTCGGCGCGGGAATAAACTTTCAGGCAAAAGTTCGCGCAGCGAACTTTTGCCTGAAAAACTTTTATAAATTTTTGGCAACCCCAGGTTGCCACCTTTTCATCCTAATGTTTTTGCGCGCAAAAACATTAGGATGAAAGCCTATTCACATTTTCAGGATTTCACATTTCACGCTAAAGTTTCGCTCCGCGAAACTTTAGCGTGAAATAAAGTTTCGCGAGCGAAACTTTAGCCTGAAAACCCCTTGGGGGTTGTGCGTTTTAATTTTTTTTTATGATCGATTTTGTACGTCATGCTTGTGGAAAACTAAAAGCTAAAAGTTTAAATTGTGCCCGCGTGCAGTATAACAACTCAATCAATTCGCAACTCATTATTTTTATTAATTATTTTTATAATCCCTTTAACATAAGGAGCAAGAAATTATATGTCTGGTGAAAATATCCTCAACATGCTCAAGGAAAACAACATTAAATTTGTTGATCTTCGCTTTACTGATACCAGAGGCAAAGAACAGCATGTGACTGTACTCTCGCACACTGTTGACGAAGACTTTTTTGTTGACGGTAAAATGTTTGATGGTTCCTCAATTGCGGGTTGGAAGGGCATCAATGAATCTGACATGATTTTGATGCCAGAACCGGATACAGCTGTCCTCGATCCCTTTGCCGATGAAATGACTTTAAATCTGCGTTGTGATGTCATTGAACCGACTACCATGCAAGGTTATGAACGCGATCCCCGCTCATTGGCAAAACGGGCAGAAAATTACTTGAAGTCTAGCGGCGTTGCCGATACGGCTTATTTTGGGCCTGAAAATGAGTTTTTCATCTTTGATGATGTACGTTGGGGTTCTGACATCAGCGGCTCATTCTGCAAAGTAGACTCACAAGAGGCAGGCTGGAATTCAGAAAAAGTCTATGAAGACGGCAACTTAGGACATCGTCCTTCGCTAAAAGGGGGTTATTTTCCCGTTCCGCCCGTTGATTCTCACCATGACATTCGCTCCGCGATGTGCTTGTCTTTAGAAGATATGGGGCAGAAAGCTGAAGTTCATCACCATGAAGTGGCCACAGCGGGTCAAGGTGAAATTGGCGTGTTCTTTAACACCTTAGTTAAAAAAGCTGACGAAGTACAAACCCTCAAATACGTGGTCATGAATGTCGCCCACGGCTATGGTAAAACCGCTACCTTCATGCCTAAACCACTGGTAGGTGACAACGGTAATGGTATGCACGTCCATCAATCCCTGAGTAAAGAAGGCAATAACATCTTTTCGGGCGATAAATATGGCAATTTATCAGAAATGGCTTTGTTTTACATTGGTGGGATTATCAAACATGCACGCGCTCTCAATGCGTTTACCAATGCGACAACGAACAGCTACAAGCGTCTCGTACCAGGTTTTGAAGCCCCTACCTTGTTAGCTTATTCTGCACGGAACCGTTCTGCCTCAATACGCATTCCTTACGTGACGAGTCCCAAAGCGCGTCGTATTGAAGTCCGTTTTCCAGATTCAACTGGCAATCCGTATTTTGCCTTCTCCGCAATGTTGATGGCTGGCCTAGATGGCATCCAAAACAAGATTCATCCGGGTGAGGCTATGGATAAGGATTTGTATGACTTACCGCCTGAGGAAGAGAAGAACATTCCGACGGTTTGCTTTTCTTTAGATCAGGCTTTAGAAGCACTTAACCAAGATCGTGATTTTTTGACGGCCGGTGGTGTGTTTACCAACGATCTGATTGATGCCTACATCAATCTGAAAATGGAAGAAGTCACTCGTCTGCGTATGACGACTCATCCAATCGAATTTGATATGTACTACAGTTTGTAAAATTCGCAACGATTCTTCTGGTGAAGTGTTAAACTGCCCCCTTTTTAAAGGGGGTTTTTTATTTTAAGTTATCTCATTAATTATCAAAAACAATATATATTGCAAGGATCATGGTGCAATGTAGGTGATGGCTTCGTGGATAGAACGCTGATTATCATGATGAGACTGATTCGCGCTGATAAAAGAAATCAGAAAAACAAGGGTTCGCCCTTTTGAAAATAATAAAATTTGATAATTGATGTGATAACTGATAACTGATAACTGATAACTGAGATGTCTGCACAAGAATTTAATTTAGAAGTCACACCGTCTGTGCCAGAACCTTTGAAACGCCTTGAAGAACTGGCAACCGATCTGTGGTATAGCTGGAATATACCAGCTAGGATGCTGTTTGAACGTCTTGATGACGATTTATGGACTCGAGTTGGGCATAACCCCAAATTATTTTTACGCAATATTGAGCAAGCACGTTTAGAAAAAGCGGCCAATGATGCTCTGTTTCTTAATGCCTATCATCAAGTGTTATCCACTTATGATACTTATTATGAGACAAAAGAACGGCGTAATGGGGGTTCACAATTAGCCGAAGATGATTTGATTGCTTATTTTTGTGCAGAGTATGGTTTTCACGAAAGTTTGCCTGTGTACTCAGGCGGTTTAGGTATTTTAGCTGGTGATCATTGCAAAACCGCCAGTGATATGCGCTTGCCTTTTGTCGCCGTCGGGTTGTTTTATCATCAGGGTTATTTTTCTCAACTGATTGATGCTCAAGGCAATCAGGTTGTCACATACAATGTGAATGAACCGCAACATTTACCCATTCAATCGTTAGTAGATGAAAATGGGAACGAGATCATCATTGGGGTGAATATTGCCGATCAATACGTGCATGTCAAAGCTTGGAAACTACAAGTCGGCCATATTACCCTATACTTGCTGGATACCAATGTTCCCCAAAACAATCCGGAACAGTGTGCCATTACCCACCAACTTTATGGCGGTGATGAACATACTCGCATCAAACAAGAGATTATTCTTGGCATTGGCGGTATGCGGTTACTGAGAAGGCTAGGCATTGCACCTACGATTTGGCATATCAATGAAGGCCATGCTGCTTTCTTGATACTTGAAAGAATGCGTGAACTGATAGCGGGTGGGCAATCGTATGAAACCGCGCTTGAAGCGGTTGGTGGCAATACCGTCTTTACCACTCACACGCCGGTACCAGCAGGACATGACCATTTTCCACAAGATGTCTTCATGCACTATTTAGGCTACTTCTGTCACGAATTACGCATTTCCAGAGAAGCGTTACTGGCGCTCGGTTGTTGGCCTCATGATCCTCCTGATTTTAATATGACGACTTTAGCCATTCAGGGAGCACGGCACCTGAATGGTGTTAGCCGTATTCATGGGGACGTGTCGTCTGAAATCTGTTCTAAATTTTGGCCAGAACTGAGCCCCACCGAAAATCCAATGCGCTATATCACCAACGGTGTCCATGTTTCATCCATGTTAGCGCGGGAATGGCATGATTTATTTGATAACATTTTAGGCGTAGAATGGTCAGATCATCAGTGTGATGCAGCGTTGTGGCAACGCATTGAAAATATCCCCGATCAAGAATTTTGGAATGTGAGGCAAACGGTTAAATCGCGTATGTTAAGGGTGATACGTAAGGCCTTGATTTCCCAACACCTACGTCATCAAGTCAGTGAAACGCATTTAGAGCGTATGCTCAAATTTATTGATCCCAATAATCCCAATATTCTCACCATCTGCTTTGCACGACGTTTTGCTACCTACAAACGCGCCAACCTGTTACTCAAGGATAAAGATAAATTGCGAACCTTGCTCAATGACACCAAGCGCCCTGTCGTGTTTCTCTTTGCTGGCAAAGCCCACCCCGCCGATGGCCCAGGGCAAGACTTGCTTCGCGCCATTTACCAACTCAGTTGCGAACCTGACTTTATCGGTAAAATACTGGTCGTGCAAGGCTACGACTTAGGCCTATCAAGGCGCTTAGTCTCCGGCGTTGATGTCTGGTTGAATAACCCAGTGTATCCACAAGAGGCCAGTGGGACTTCTGGAATGAAAGTTGCCCTGAATGGTGGCATAAATCTCAGTATACTAGATGGTTGGTGGCCTGAAAGCTATGATGGCGAAAATGGTTGGGGTATTAAACCGTCTCCCCACAACGATAATGTGGAACAGCGCGACTATGAAGATGCCCGTAGCCTGTACGAAGTGCTGCAAGATGAAGTGATTCCACTTTACTACGATGAAGGCAAATACGGCTATTCAGAAGGCTGGGTTAAGAAAGCAAAACGCTCTATGGTAACCATCTTACCCCGCTTTAACACCATGCGGATGCTCAACGATTACCTTAAAACCTTGTATTTACCGGCCAGTCGTCAAGGTAGACGGTTAAACGGCGATAATTATGCCAAGGCCCAAACCTTAGCCAATTGGAAAGGCCATATTCGTTCCAAATGGGGTGGAGTACAGCTGCGTTTAGTGACTGCACCAGACACACAACAATTCACTTATGGCGAATCAATCACCATACAAGTCGCGGTGCGTTTAAATGATTTACAGCCAAATGACGTGACAGTTGAATTGCTACTCTCACAGAAGATCTATCACCCCGAATTTTTACAGGTGAGTCAGGATGAATTACAAAACATCTTGAATAACGAAGGCATTTCGATGGTTTCTTATAAATTTGCGCCAGAACACCCGCTACACGATAGCGGTGAATACCTTTACAGTTTAACGTTTAAACCGGATTTATGCGGTGGATTAAGCTATCGCATTCGCCTGTTTCCATACCATGAATTGTTGTCCGATCCACATGCGATGGGCATGATGCGCTGGGTTTAATTCGCCCACATAAAAACGACAGGGATTTGATATAAGAAAGGATAACCCCAAAAAAAACAAAGATTTGTTTAAGGGTTTATCCTTTATTATACCAAATCCTTGTAGTTGTTAGGGTTTATCCTTTATTATACCAAATCCTTGTAGTTGTTATGGTTTATCCTTTATTATACCAAATCCTTGTAGTTGTTATGGTTTATCCTTTATTATACCAAATCCTTGTAGTTGTTATGGTTTATCCTTCCTTTCTGTCTTCAAGTAATTTTTGCGCTTGAGTTAATTGGCTATCAAGTTGATTTTTTTCGCCTTTTAGCAGGCAGAGCGACTTGTTTAGTTAACATTTGCTCTGAAGTACGCGCTTGAGTTAATTGGCTATCAAGTTCATCTTTTTCCCCTTTAATTCATTCCTTTCATCTGTATTTTCTGTAAAGTCGTTTTGCCGTTTTTCTGGGTTGTTCGTCAATTTTTTTGCTTTTTTACATCCTTTTTAAAAAAAACGGCTTCCAACAGTAAATAAAAAAAAGTTGTAGCCAACATCAGAATGGATAATTGACTCGTATTCTGAAAAATCAGGATAATAATTGCTTCAGTTGAATCTTCAGCTAGTATTTTCAAATATATAACTGATTCCAGTATAAAAGTCAGTGCAATTAGAAAGAGTTTATTAACTGATAGGTGCTAAGCATTTTTAATTAATCTGTTTTGATTCAGAGAAAAAATCAAGTGGAACAACTCTATTGAAAACACAGTGTTTCAAAACGTTTATAAAAATTTGTGCGTAGATAATTTTTTCCATACTTGACTAGACAATTTATCACGATATTCTGATTTAAAAATCTCAATGATAAAGAGTAAAAAGATACTAGGATATAGTTACTTATTGAATGGTATTTAATAGTATTCAATCAGCTTTGAAAGCGGCACCATATTGTCCGCTGAGAAATCGTTCTAAAATATTTTGTGCGCCAACAAGGTCAGCGTGTTCTTCAT
>QNEL01000334.1 GCA_003645185.1 Candidatus Parabeggiatoa sp. nov. 3 | reverse complement strand
GTGTCTAACACTTCTTTTGGTTTATCAACGACTGTTATTAAGTTTAAATCTTCAGGGCTGATAGTGTTATCTGCTAACAGCCTGTCTTTAAACCAATTGAGTAAACCTTGCCAAAATGCCTTTTGCACTAAAATAATCGGGACTTTTGGCGTTTTACTGGTTTGCACCAAGGTGAGGATTTCAGACAATTCATCTAAAGTGCCAAATCCGCCTGGCAATATCACGTAAGCTGACGCATACTTAACCAACATGACTTTACGCACAAAAAAATGTTTAAAATTCAATGAGATATCTTGATACTGATTAGCCCTTTGTTCGTGTGCCAAGATGATATTGATGCCAATACTCTGTGACTGCCCTGCAAAGCACCCTTTATTAGCCGCTTCCATAATACCCGGCCCCCCTCCCGTCATAACTGAATAGCCGGCATCGGATAATTCACGAGCAATTTGTTCTGCTAAGAGACAGTATGGATGATCGGCCGGAAAGCGGGCCGATCCAAATAAACTGACAGATTGCCTAACATTCGATAACTGCTTAAAGCCTTTAACGAATTCCACCATAATTTGAAAAACGCGCCAAGATTCTTGCCGTAAATTCAATAACTTCTGTTGGCGGGTAAAAGAAGAGGTAAAAGATTTTGGATCACTCATAATTAAGGTAATAGATCATAATGAACACAACTTATTCTCTGTGGCACTCTGTGGTACTCTGTGTTCTCTGTGTTGAAAAAAATCGACTGTTTTCCGTGTTTCATACCAACGTTCCATATCCTCAGGCCTATCGATATCCCATTGTGTAGGCAATGGATGCCAAGGTAGCTTTAAATCCTGTAAACGTGCCCGTGTCAACGCTAACACTTGTGAACTACCCCAAGGTATATCAATAAATAATTCGGGTATCACTTGCTGCAGTCCTATCAATACATACCCTCCATCTTCAGCTGGAGCCAATACAACTGGATAGTGCTGTAAAGCGGCAAAAGCCTCAGAAATCGTTTCAACAGTCAAGCTCGGACAATCACTGCCTATCAACACTGCAGGCGCACTACTGGCTAAGGCATAGGCCATACGATCTCCCAAATCGCTTCCGATTTGACGATGCAAACTGACACCAAACTCGGCATGACAGGTTTGGAAAAACGGATGAGATTCATCAGGGGCGCACCATAATTGGGTAGAAAACACATTACTGAATTTTTGCAAACAATGCTTGACTAATTGTTGATGTAAATCTGCCGCGCCTTGCTCGCCTAAGTGATTGATTAATCTGGTTTTAACCTGACCGAGTTGGGGGGCTTTGGCAAACACCAATAAATCCCAATCCGTTTTTTGAAACTTATCTTTATCCACAAGTAGACACCTTGTTCAAAAAATTCCATCATGAAACTTTTTAATGAGCGATGGTGGGCAACAAAAACACGTTTCGCGCCAAAAGTTTTGCGCGCAAAACTTTTTTTGCTACCCCACCCTACATTTTTTTAATGAGTGGGCAACAAAAACACGTTTCGCGCAAAACTTTTTTTGCCACCCCACCCTACATTTAATTATTGGTGGGCAACTAAACTGGTTTTTTTAAATACATACGCTGCATGTCTCGCACATTTAAGTGGAGCCAAATTTTATTAAAACGGAGTTTAGTGGAAATCCACTTAAGGGTTTGTTTGACAGTCTCACTTTTACTGATGACACCAACATTCCACATCAGTCTATCTAGCGTGAGTGAACGTCCTACATAATCGACTTTTTGCACCGTAAATGCGGCGTTGGTTGCCATTTTTTTGAGCGTGTGAGTCGTGAAAAAATAAAGATGTCCATCGCAACTTAAGCTCCTTTCCCTTTTACCGAGTAGCTTGAACATCAAAGTATCATATCGAGGGGTTTCTAGGAGAAATAAACCACCTGGCTTGAGTATGCGATAGACTTCTTTAAAAGTGCTAAACGGGTCGGATACATGTTCTATGACATGCATCATTAAAACCACATCAACTGAATTTTCATCAAGTGCGGCTTCTTCTATTGTTTTGGGAATGGCTTTTATCCCAAACTCAGATTCAGAAAATTGGCAGCCGCCTATGAGCGGTTCAACACCCATAACATCCCAGCCATCTTGCTTAAAAAAGTTCAGCAAATGACCTAATCCACTACCGATCTCAATTAATTTACCCCGATTAGGATAAGATTTCTTCAGAAACGCTTGAGTTTTTCGATAATCTCGAATCTGAAGCGATTCTTTTTCAAACCGATGCTGACTATGATGCAACGTCCAGTTTGCATCATAGTTTTTAATCATGACTTGATCCACATCGCGAGCTCTAGGATTCGCATACATTAAACCACAGTGATTACATTTTACAATCTGGTTAACTTGGGCAACTCCTGGCCCAAATAAAATGGTATAGTCATTTATACCACAAAGATTACATGGTAAATCAGTCATGTCTGTCTGCCTTGTCTTTGTATGGTTATGAGTTGTACAAATTATTGACTAATTGTTGATGCCATTCCGCTGCGCCTTGCTCGCTTAAGCGATTGATTAATCTGGTTTTAACCTGTTCGAGTCTAGGTGCTTTGGCAAACACCAACAAATCTCTCCTCCCTTTTTGAAAAGGAGTCAACCCTTGTGTATTGATTTTTTTCTTAATTTGTTTATCTCCGTCAGTAGAGACGCGAGGCATCGCGTCTCTGCCTCGCGTATCTGCCTCAAGTCTCTACATCGAGTTTCTACATTGAAAGACGCGAATCGAGAGACGCGAGAGAGGCGAATCGAAAGACGCGAATCGAGAGAGGCGAATCAAGAGACGCTAATCAAGAGACGCTAATCAAGAGACGCTAATCAAGAGACGCTAATCGAGAGACGCTAATCAAGAGACGCTAATCAAGAGACGCTAATTGAGAGACGTGAGCATCGCGTCTCTACTTAATAATATTTTTTCAAAACCTGTGGACTCACACCTAAGGCATAGATCAAACGCAAGCTCCACATCAGCAAAATGGTGCGAATAATACCACGTTGTTCCCAGCGGCGGCTAGACGTTATCGCTGCGGTGCGAATGCACACAGGCTGACTTGATTGTTTCAACTGGCGACTCATGGCGATATCTTCCATTAAGGGTATATCAGGAAAACCTTGCACTTGTTGATACAAACGACGTTCCATAAAAATCGCTTGATCACCAGTGGCAATCCCTGTGAAGCAGGAACGCCAATTCATTAAACGCTCAATCACACGCAATAGCCATTTTTGCCCCGATAAACGCACATTAAATCGTCCCCATCTTCGCCCTGTTTCTGTTAAAGCTTTGATTATCAATTCATCAGCTTGGGCAGGTAAAAAGGTGTCAGCGTGTAAAAACACCAAAATGTCATGATGAGCAAATCGGGCACCAAAATTCATTTGCCGCGCCCGCCCAGATTCTGTCATCAATAAAACGCTATCGGCTAACGGGCCCGCTAAATTGCGCGTTTTATCAACGCTGCCCCCATCAACGACAATCACTTGATGCCCTGCTTGACGCAACGGTTGCAACACTTGCAATGTGTCAACAATAACCGCTTGTTCATTCAACGTTGGAATAATAATGGACAATAATCCGTTCAAAATAAAGCGCCTCCACAACTACTACCTTGCCCTGCTGTGCAGCCGTAACAATGATCAGCGACAATAATCGGATTCCCTTTTAAATCAACTTTAAGCAATTCCGAGATATGGCGCTGTCTTGAACTTTGCAGATGCAAAGGTAATCCTAACATTTGGTTAAAATCGCAGTCATACACATACCCTTGCCAATCAATACTGATTAAATTGCGGCACATCACCGTTTCTAGATTTTCCTCACGGTAGGCATCACGTAATAACTGCATATAACTTTTAAATTCTCCCTTAGAAATCAACTGGCTACCAAATCGCTGTATTGGCATATTGCAAATCGTGTACAACTGATTAAATACAATCCCGTGCTGTTGTTCTAAAAACTGTTTATAATCGGCTTCTAAAGCCGCTTGTGGTGCCGGTAAATCCGGCCCTTGGGGATTAAACACGAGATTTAATAACAACCCCGAGTTTTGTTGTCCATAACCCAAAGCATTCAGCTTACGCAAACCGGCAATACTATTTTGAAATACGCCTTTACCGCGTTGCCTATTGACATTTTCTGCCAAATAACAAGGTAAAGAGGCAACAATTTCAACCGCTTGTTTTGCAAAAAATTCTGCCAATTCTTCTTGGCCTGGAACCAATAAAACAGTCAAATTACATCGATCAATGACATGTATACCCAATTGTCGTGCCATTTCAACTAAATAGCGAAAATGGGGATTTAATTCTGGTGCGCCACCGGTGATATCCAAGGATTGAATAGAAGGTGTCGCCCGTAAATAAGTTAACACTTGTTCACAAATGTCACGCGCCATGATTTCAGTACGATTTGGGCCAGCATTGACATGGCAATGGAGACACTGTTGATTACACACATAACCCAGATTGACTTGTAAAGTATCTAAGGTATGACGTGTGATAGAGGGAAAATGCGTGTTTTTGAGTAAAGGTAAAGTGGCAAGCATGAGGGCCTCATCGGCGTTATTGGAATGCCTGTTATTTTGCATCGGCGTTATTGGAATGCCTGTTATTTTGCATCGGCGTTATTGGAGTACAACATTAACCATTAACCATTAACCATTAATTAACGGCTTTACCAAAACCGGAAATGCTTCAAGTGCATTTTGAATAGAGGTTATCTCAAAAGTTTGGGTGCTTTCTAGCAGCGGTTCACCATAACGGATGAAAATCGGGATATGATATTCTTTCCCTAATTCAATCATCTTTTCGGCTAATTCAGCAACGACATCCATTTCCATCATAATTTTGGCCTCTTCCCAAAGCGGTATCACTTCTTGTTTAAACTGGTTTCTCAATTCTTTCAGTTCTGCAATCTCTGAAAGATTCAATGTGCTATCAACTGTCGCAACTTGGGGAACATCGGCGACAGCTTTTTTGGTAGATTTGAGATAGTGGGATAATTCTCTCAGTAAGTTAGAAATATTGACTGGTTTGGATAAATAACCATCAAAACCGTGCGCTTCAATCTTGGCTTTTTCGTTCAAGGCAACAGAGGCGGTTAGCGCAATAATCGGAATATCGGCCGTGTTTGGATTGTCTCTTAAATGCTCGGTGGCTTCATAACCATTCATTTCTGGCATCCTTAAATCCATTAAAATCAGAGCGGGATGATATTCTTCGGCAAACAGCAACGCCTCTTGTCCATTTTCAGCACTGATAACCTCTAAATTGACGGGTGACAAGTATTCTTTAATCAAATCGCGGTTAGATTCAATATCATCCACTACCAATACTCGCACTTTTTCAAAGGTAATCGTGTTGAAGTCAAAAGGGTTATCGATCCTGACAAAAGGCCGGGTAACACTGACTTTAACTTCATGCAGGGTAATTTCAAAACGACTGCCTTTGCCGGGGTTGCTCTCAACGGAAATTTGACCATTCATCATTTCGACTAACCGTTTTGTGATAGCAAGCCCTAAGCCCGTTCCACCGTATTGACGAGTACTTTGCCCCTCTTGTTGGCGGAACGATTCAAAAATAAGGGCCTGTTGATCGGCAGGAATACCAATACCACTATCTTCCACCGCTAGGATTAAATCTAGTTTGCTGTGATCATCCTCTGTCTCTATTTTATTGGCACAGAGTTTAATATAGCCACTCTCAGTAAATTTAATCGCATTACCAATCAAATTAAACAATACCTGCCGCAAACGAGTCTCATCTAATAATAAAGCCTTTGGTAAGCTTTCATCAATTTCCATTATCAATTCAAGATTTTTTTCAGCCATCTTGAGACTGAAAATATGTTGTAATTCGGTGAGAATAATCAGTGGGTGTACTGGCTCATACTGAATTTCTAAGCGCCCCGCCTCAATCTTGGACAAATCAAGTATGTCATTAATTAAAGTCAAGAGGCTTTTACCCGCCGTTTGAATGGAATTGAGATAAGTCTTATGTTGCTTATCAGTGATTTTGGAAGCGAGTATATCGCTGAAACCAATTACGGCATTCATGGGCGTGCGGATTTCATGGCTCATATTAGCGAGAAATTCACTTTTAGCACGATTAGCAGAATCGGCTTCTTCTTTGGCTTGTTGCAAGGCCAGTTCGATTCGTTTGTGCTCTGTGATATCAAGTATTGTACCGGCCAGTTTGATAGGTTGTCCCTTTTCATCATAATAACAGGTTGCGGTGGTTTGTATCACACGTTCATTCCCATCCGGTAGAATAACACGATATTCATTATTGTCTTGTTGCGTTTTTTTATTTAATAATGCTTCAGTAGAATTGCTAATCAGTATCCTATCGTCTGGATGAATCCGAATCATAAAGTTATCAAAAGAAGCCTCAATCGTATAAGGTTCGTAACCTAAAATACGATAATTTTCTTCAGACCAGGTTTGTCGTTCGCTGTTGATCTCCCATTCCCAGTTACCAAGATGTGCGATTTTTTGAGCGTGTAACAGCATCGTTTCACTTTCAAATAATTTTTCTTCTGCTTGTTTGCGTTCCGTGATATCTTCAACTTTGCCGAGAAAATGTGTAATCTCTCCTTCGTCATTGTGAAAAAATGAAACGGCTAAATTTCCCAAAACTAATTCCCCGTTTTTTCTTCTGTAACGTTTTTCCATCTGGTAATATGATATTTCACCGCTCAAAGCTTGCGCTATTACTTCTTGATTTGCTTCCATGTCTTTTGGATCGGAAACGTCGGCAATTGCACGCCCAATCAATTCCTGTTTTGTATAGCCTAACATTTGACAGAAAGCCGTGTTAGCCTCGGCAAAACGAAGATCAGCAGTGGCAATGACCATTCCAATGGGCCCCTCTTCAAACAGTTTGCGAAATTGCTCTTCACTTTTACGAAGTGCTTTTTCAGCTTGTATGCGTTCAGTAATGTCAGTTGCCATACCACAAACCGCATAAATATCACCTTTAGCATCATATAACGGGAATTTAATTGAAATATAAGTGTGGAATCCGTCACTGTGCGGTACAAGTTCTTCCATTTTGAGTAGGGACTTACTTTGAATGACTTTTTGGTCATTGGCAACAAAGGCTTTTGCATTTTCTTCCGGAAAAACGGCATAGTCTGTCTTGCCATTAATTTCCGCATTTGAAATATGGAACAAATCTCCATAACGTTTATTAATAAAAAGATAACGTCCTTTTATATCTTTGAGGAAAATAACGGTTGTACTGTTATCCAAAATGGCCCTAAATCGCTCTTCACTTTCCTGTAACGCAATTTCAGCTTGTTTACGTTCAGTAATTTCAGCCTGAAGCTGTTCATTGGCTTGATTGAGTTCTAGGGTACGTCCTTTCACCAATTCTTCAAGATTATCGCGGTATTGTTTTAATTCATCTTCCGCCAATTTGCGTTCGGTGATATCTTCATGCACAAACACCGCCCCCATCACTTTACCATTATGGAAAATAGGGACTCCTCTTATGTTGAAATAGCCCGTCATATCCCCACTTCTACTATGGAAAAAAATATCCGTTTTAGCTTGCTCTTCACCTTTAAACACTTTTTGGTAAGTATCGGAAAGGCCGGCATCAACAATACTTGGATGCTCTAAAATATTGTACTTTAAATAAACTTCTTTGGAGAGTTGTCCCTTACCAATGTGATTGATATGATAAGGATTAATATCAACGATTTGTCCATTATTGTCGGTCATCACAATTGAAATGGCAACGGTTTCAAAGATACGCCGGTATTTTTCTTCGCTTTCTCGCAAAGCGATTTCTATTTGCTGACGCTCAAGAATTTCTTGGTTAAGTTCTGCGGTTCGTTCCTTCACCCTAACTTCTAATTTTTCGGAAAGGGTTTGCAATGCGATCTCCATCCGCTTACTTTCAGTAATATCAAACATCACACCATAAAGTTTCACGGCTTGATCGTTTTCAACCACAACGGTTACCAAATCTTTTAACCAAATAGTCCGGTTATCTGCCGTTATCATGCGATATTCAAAATTGTGATCCTGCTTATTTTTAGTCGCATTCACACAATAAGTCGTTGCCCACTCCCGATCATCGGGGTGAATATGATCGGCCCAAAATGTGGGTTGATTTAACCAATCTTCCACTGGGTAGCCCAAAATGCGTTGGGCATGTTGATTGACAAATTGAAATTGAAAAGTTTTGGCATCAGCTTCCCACACCACGCCATCAATAGAATTAACTAAACTTTCATAGCGTTGCTGGCTGGCTTCTAAATATAAAGCCAAATTCTGCATGCCTATTTTTTGCCGCTCAATTTCCTTAATGCGTTGGGATAATTCAGTTGTTCTGTCAGCGACTTGTATTTCCAACTTATCTTGATAGCTCAACAATTCATCTTGGGCATTTTTAAGCCGTGTCGTCATGCTATCGAAAGCCTTTGAGAATTGCCCAATTTCATCTTGTGTGTCAACAGTCACTTGATAATCCCAATTGCCGTTTTCTATTTCTTTGGCTCGACGCTGTAATTTTATAATGGGGCGAGTTATGTTTTTAGCCGTGAAAAAAGCAAGTAGGCTACTCACACCTAATAACATTATAAAAAATATGCTTATTACTTGCAGCAGTCTATTTACCGGTGCAAAAGCCTCTTCTATTTCTATTTCGGCCAATAAACACCAATCCATACCTTTAATAGTACGGTGTGTCCCAATCACTAATTCACCACGATAATTTTCGTAAATATCCATTTCAGCATGTTCAGCTTTCTGTTCTTCTTCTGACAGTTCAAGCCATTCTCTGGCCTCCTGCGAATTAACTTTCTGTTTTAGAAATGTATCATCCAG
>QNEL01000333.1 GCA_003645185.1 Candidatus Parabeggiatoa sp. nov. 3 | reverse complement strand
GAAACCTGTGTGAAAATTATTGCAAAAGTAAGAAAAAAAGAGAACGAATTTTGGGTAGCAGATATAACTCTTGATGCACAATAAGTCTGTTTATTAGTATCAATTCATATGCTACAAGCTATACATTATCGGTGGAATTTGGCAATATTCACACCAAAGCCACGAAAGCGCGTGGAACGGAGCAAGTATTTTATGTCTGTGCCACCTATTTTAAGGGATTTCGTTAAGGCTACAATATAGAACTCATAAAGAGTCGATGTTACACTGCTTTTCTCAAAGGGGCAGTTCTTATGGAGAACATTATCTTAGCAATTGTACAGACAAAGAGATGCCACCCGTAGAACGCGCGGGATACATTAAAAGGAGATAATGAAGATGGTTGATTGAAATCTCGTTAGCCCAAGTCCAAAGAAGTAAAAATGAGGTCGTATGAAAGTTTATATTCGCTTTTGTAAGTATACCAAATACCGAAGCGGATAGAGACCGACTTATCGGCATAATGATAGACCTAATCGGAACCTCGAAAAACCAGAATGTATGCACTCGACTTGATAGAGAGTCCTTGAAACTGACGGTTTTGCCATTCTGGGATAGGATACGGTGGGAAGTCTTACGACTGATTAACCGTCCCTAATTTAATTTATAAATACGTATGATGGAATTGGGTTTGGATGGTGAAGTTCAAAGGCATCGACACTCTCCGTGCGTAAATAGCAAAAACGATGCCAAAGTCGGTCAATCAGTCGCTTTAGATATTTCTAATTTGAATTGGCCAATAGCCTTAGAGCAAAACCAAATCGTCATGACGGCCTTGACTAAACTACCTGATGATCAAGCACGTCAAGAAATACTTGATGTTGTGGCTAAGAAGTTAGATAATGGCGCACTTCAAAAACCAGCGTCTTTTTTAAGGAAAGTGGTTGACAATTATCTCACGGGTGATTTTACGCCTCTTGAGCAAACTAAAAAGGCGGTGACTAATAAGTCAACTTACAAGCCTAATGAATGCCCATTTTGTAATGAACGGTGCTTAGTGAGGTTTGTTGATAAACGCACTGGACGATTTGAGAATGTGCCATGCCCTCATGATCCCGTGGAAGTTGATAATATGAGAAAAGGGCGGCAGATTGATGAAGTAAAGTCGTCTCAATTTAAAAGCATTGGTGAGATTTTATCGCGGCTCCCCAAGGAAGTGGATGATGTGCCGTTTTGAATGATGGGAGGGTCAAGTGCGCTTGGCCCTTTGAAGGTTAGTCACCACCACCTGACTTGAGCTTTTAGACAACTGCTTTAGCATTTTCTAACTAAATCTTGGAGCCGACTTTCGGCGGCTCAAGAATGGTGTTAGGCTTTTCATATCTTAATAATCAGGAGAAACAAATGAAAGCATGGTTAGTTAATTCAAACAGTAAAGAAGAAAACAAAGGTCCACATTGTTTTGAGTACATGATCCGTCACAACAAAGTTGCCGCCTACTATGATCCTTTCAATAAACAAATAGACCAAATCAAAACAGGGGATTTGGTTCTTTTATATCATAACGAGAATAGAATTATCGCGGTTGGGTGTGTTGCCAAGGAATTTAGAGGCCACGATTATCAAACACACATGAAACCTGCTGATGAACATTGGGTTGATGTTAATTGGATTTGGAAGGTAGCCTTCGATGATCAATTAAATCCCGTGAACCCTATAATTAGAACGGACGTAGGTATTAAGATGGTTGGCAAAACTGTTGTTAATATCACAGTCCCATTAGATTACAGGGCTCTTTGGGAGGAAATCGCTAAGAGGCAAATATATCTGTAATTACGAAGGTTGGGTAATAAGTACCCTGCCAAAATTTTCTGGTATTTTATCAGCCCCGGGCCTTGATAATTCCGGATTTAATTTTGGAAAATATATGGCAAGGTACTTATAGCTCACAAATAGTGTAGTAATAACCCCCGCACTTTTAATCGCACCCTGAGTAAGACGAAAGCTTTATAACAGACACAGATTAAGTTAATACCTCAAAAGAAATTTAGACACCCTAATTATTGATTGGGCACCTTTTTTATTGATTGGGAATTGGTTGTAACAAAGAATACTAAAAAGATGACCACAGAAAATCATTGAATTATTGGTTACACTATTACCATCTGTATTTATATTATTGTTTATTATACCGTTTTATCGTCTTAGTAATGGCAAGACGACTTGGACTGCGGCCCAAGATATCAGTGAACTGATAGAAGAGGTGCCAGGGGGATTGGAAAAATATCGTCCCCATTTACGGTATACTCCGCTAGAAAAGTTTTGTCCCTGGTAAAAACCTGACAGGTTTGCCAAACCTGTCAGGTTTGGCACGAAACTTTTCTGGGCAACTATATTTTTTGATTGATGAGGGTAAATTCGCAGATGCGGATTTAGCCGCATTGCATAATTTAGTTGCGGCCATCATTCGTTTAGAAAATACTCGCAGCTTCGATGACGAAAAAGCACTCGCCGAAGCTATCAGTAAGGTATTGAATTTACTGGTAGATTGGTTAAAAGACTCAGAGTTTGTCCAATTGCGGCGTGACATCGTCACTTGGTTACGACGGGTTTTATTGCCCAAAAATCTACCCTCAGTAGAAATCCCTGAGGTATTTGAATTACAGGAGATGAATGCTATGTTACGTGAAAACATGCAATTGTGGTATCAAAATGCCGAGGTAAAGGGTCAAGCAAAACTGTTCCTTTATCTATTAACGGACAAATTTGGTCAAGTGGACGACAAGATACAGTCCATGATCTATGGTTTAGATGAGAACAGTTTGTTTGAATGTGTCAAACGCCTTAAAGGGGCGCAGTCTGTGCAGGATGTTTTAGGGCAAGTTTGATTCTGATAAAATCCATTTAAACGCGAAAGACGCTAAAGATGCTGTCAAGATATACTGCCCACCGTTATAATTTGCGCTTTTGCTGTTAGTCACCTTTAGGTGACTTGAGCTTTTAGACAACTGCTTTAGCTGTTGGCTGTTAGTTAGAATCAAAAAGCGCAATTATGACGGTGCTAAGTATAAATCGAAGCGTCTCTTGCGTCTCTTGCGTTATTTATTAATTAGGGATGTGCAATCACCAACAATGTCGGTGCGTGGTGAAAAACACATTGCAAGGCGCGTTTCAGATTTTCAGGATCAAGTGCGGCAAAACTTTCATCTAAAATAATCAAGTCAGCTTCTTGAAGGATCGCACGCGCAATATAAAGCCGACTCCGTTCGCCATGAGACAATTGCCAACCGCTTTCACCTACCATTTGCTGAAATCCTGCCGGCATTCGCTCAAGTAAATCACCCAATCCCAATTCTCGACATATGATTTCGGCTTTTTCCAAATCAGCCCGCAAAGGCGGCCAACGCCGCCCCATCAAGAGATTAAAAACAAAGGTTTCCGTAAAAACATGATTTTCATGGAATTGTGGCGCAATGACTATTTTTTTCCGCCAACTGTCTAATCCCAGCTTGCCTTGTTCAATTCCCCATAAGCATAATTCACCCGAATCTGGTTGACGCATGCCCGCTAACAGCGCGGCTAAAGCCGATTTTCCACTACCCGAAGGCCCTTTCAATAATAGGCGTTCTCCTTGATGAATTTTGAGATGCTCAGCTTCCAAAATCGGTGTGGCATCCGCTCGATAACGGAAGCTTAAATCTTGTGCCGTTAAAACAGGCTGTTTTCTCTTGATTTCTGCCGGCAAAATGATTTGCGAGCTTTGCCGCTTTTGATCACGGGCCGCGGCATGAAAAAGCGGCGCGACTTGTTGCCAAGTGATCATCACGTTGCTAAAACTCGATATCCCCATCACAAAACGAGTGAGGGCTTGCGAAGCCAGCAAAATGCCGCCTAGACTGATCGCCAAAGCGGTTGTGGTTACCGGTGCCACAATAACACTGTAAACGATGCCTAACAGGCCGACAACCAGCCAACCCCGTCCAATAATCGCTTTGATCGCCACATTGAGACGATCAACTCGTTCTGAAGAGTGTAGATAGCGTTCCAAAAAAGCATCTTCCTCATCATGCCAATGGCTAGGCTTTTCCTGTGCCAAACGGGTGCGATGCCCTATCATGCGTTCCACTAAATCGTTGCTCATTTCCCGGTAAAGCGTTACCCATTCACGTTGCTTCAAATAATTATACCAACAAAGCGAACCCGTCAAAGCTAGCCAACCCACGAGTAGCAAGACATGAACTAATCCCCCTGTACCGATGGCTAAAACACCTAAGGCGATACACAGTTCTAACACGGCAACCAATGTCGTTAATCCGCCACCCAAGGCGAGACTTTCTAACGAGGCAGTTTCCATCACCAATCCTAAAAATTGGCCCGAGCCCTGATGACGAATTTCATCGGGTTCCAGTTGCAAAATACCGTATAACAGGCGTTGTTTAAATAGACTAGCTAAATTAAGGGATAATGTATTTTCGATCCAAACACCCAGCAATTGTACTGGAATAGCGGTCAATAACAACAAAGCCCAAGCTGACAGAAATGCCCAGTGAAAATGGCCGGATAATGCGCTTTCGCCAATCAGCCACCATTCCAACAACATAAACACTTGTCCTATCAAATTCACCCCAAGAATGAGTAATAACTGATGGGGTAAACGGGCATGACGAAGCTGTTTCAGAAAATCGTCCCCAGGTGAGAGACGCAAAAGCCAGCAACCACCAATCGGCACTGTTTTGAGTTGTTCACGTAAAATAGCCGTTTTGACAGCCGCTTGCCGTTGGGAAGCGACACCCGCATCAGTGAGTAATGTCGCAATAGTAGGCGCTATCGGCGCTTCCAAGTCAGAAGCCAAAACCTCGCGTAACTGTGTTGGATGAACATACCGCACAGTATCATTAGGCGTGATGACTTTTATCCCTTTTTTGCTGCCTTTGAGTACGGCCAGAAATCGTGGACTATCGCCCGGTAAACGAATCAAAGCCGGGCCAATCAAGTGTAGCTGTTGTTCAAACTCGGCATAAGCGATTTCCACCGCTTCAGATTCAATGCCAATTTGTTGCGTGGTAGCCAGCATCCATTGTTCAATCAAGTCATTATCCGCAGGGCCATGATAACCAGACAACCTCTCAGGCCACTCGGAAAGTAAACCAGCCTTTCTAGCCAGCGCCTTGATTGCTAGATGTAATTGCGATGCTCGCCATCCAATCGAAGTGAAATCAATCGTGTTTGTCATGCAAGCGTCCTATTTAATTATTTTGCGAAGGCCCAATTTTCGTACAAAATTTATTTTGCTTCGGCCCTTTTCGTGCAAAATTTATTTTGCTTCGGCCCTTTTCGTGCAAAATTTATTTTGCGAAGTCCCAATTTTTGTTCAAAATTTATTTTGCGAAGGCCTGATTAAGATTATATGACCTTTTTTTGGGAATGCGCCCGATGTACTTGATAGCATAGCCAAAAAATTATACAATGCGCGTCCACAAATTCAGTATCGTTTCTACGAAAAGTGGTAGAGACTCTCAAAAGGCGGCTAATAGGCCAATTTATGAGCCTCATGAATGCCCATTTTGTAATGTAACAATATATAAGATTTGTTGATGAACGCACCTGGCAATTTGAGAATGTGATATGCCCTCATGAATTGCCGACGTTAATGATTAGATCATAGGAATACTAAATGATGAAGAAATCCACCGATAAAACGATTCAAAAATCCAATACTCAATTCACCAATACATCAGGCAAGCGCGCCTCAAACTTTTTAATAGAAACCTCCCTAAAAGCCGGTTGCGATAGCGAGTGTTTGGAATGGTGTCAAAAGTGGCTACCGTTTGAAGGGCTAGAAAAGTACTGTCATAATCGTTGTGGTTGTTAATGATTTTGGGGAGGCGAACACACAGGTTTGCCCCTACGCCAAAACCCAAGGCTTCACACGTTTGAGCCGAAACAAATTCCAAAACCGCTAAGGCTACAAAGTTCGCACCAACCAAAGGGCCGAGGCTGATTGTCATACCATGAAGAATAGAATTCGTTTACAGTTGGCACAGTGTGGGGTAATCAATTCTTTGCATCCGTTTTGTTCCGCAAAACTTTTGTAGAAAGTGGATAAAGGGCGAACACGCAGGTTCGCCCCTACAACATATAGGCTCGTAGGGGCGAACCTGTGTGTTCGCCCAGATGAAATTATTTTTCTGAACAATAAATGTCCAATTTATTTTGTGACGATTCCTAATCTACAACTGGCACGCGCACCAATTCAAACAGAAAATAGTACCGGCCGGCCGCCAAGCGATTTACTTTCTAATGATTGTTAAACTCATGTATTTTGGAGTGAAACAAATTCACTCTTTTTTCAGGAATAATTTTGGGCATAAAAAAAGCCCTTGCGTTGTGGTAATGCAAGGGCTTTTTTTTGGCAACAAAAGACTATTAACTTATTGATTTAATTAATATTTCACTCAATATCCGCATGGCACAACCACCCATTAATGGCTCACTTCACAATCTCACTGACAAGTTTGCCCGACTTAATGGCGCTGAATATCTGTGGCGACGCGGCGCGTCGCCTAGAAAATCTATCGTAAGTTATTGATTGAGCCAGAACAGGGCGATAACAAAGGTTCGCCCTTTTTAATATTATAAGTACTGAAGCACAAATAAACAGGTATTTTGGGCAACCACAAGGGATTGCCCCTACGGGTACGGTTGTAGGGGCAATCCCTTGTGGTTGCCCAGATTGCTTCTATTAAAATACCTGAAAATTTATGGTTCAGTACTTACAACCTCACTCAATATCAAGTGTTGGAATATATTCTGGGGGGTTTCGCGCTGTCGTCTTTTGTTCAAAAGCATTCGCGATTTTCAACAACGTCGGTTCACTATAGGCTGGGCCAAAGAACGACAATCCCAAGGGCAGCCCGCGTACATTACCCATGGGCACTGTCATATTTGGATATCCTGCCATAGCCGGTAATGAAGAGTGACCGACAAAATTTGACCAATCATCACCGTTTGACAGATCGGTCACCCAAGCAAGACCGTTCGTAGGCACAATAATAGCATTGAGCTGATGTTGCTCAATCACCTCGTCAATCGCACGCTGGGCAAATTGCTTTCCCGATTCCAAAGCATTCTGATAAGCTTCATCGGTCAAGGGCCCCTTCTTGACAGCCTCTAGAAATAGCGCTTGATCGAAATATTGCAAAACGCTATCACTATGAGATGTGTTATAGGTAATCAAATCCTCCAGTGTCCCCATCCCGTTTGGCGAATCGTGTTCCTGTAGATATTGATCGATGTCAGTGTGAAACTCGTACAACATTATCTCAAACTCAGCATCGTACATTGCGTCTGGATTCTCAATAGAAATTGGGTCGATGATCTCAGCGCCCAAGGATTCAAGCACCTTGATGGCCTGCTCAAACTGTTCTTCAACTTCGGTCTGGACACCAGCACCAGAATGATTTCGCATGATGCCCAGCCGGAATCCAGTCAGATCGGTTGACTCCAGGCTTGCCAAGTAGTCTGGTATTGGCTCTGGAAAATTCTGGCTTGCCGAATCATCTCTATCTTGTGCAACCATCGCTGATAGGAGCAAAGTCGCGTCTTTCACGGTGCGAGCCATAGGGCCAGCGGTATCGAAGCTATGAGCGAGGGGAATAATACCGTGGCGGCTGACCAGCCCCAATGTGGGCTTGATGCCAACAATACCGTTGTTACCTGAAGGACAAACAATGGAAGCATCTGTTTCAGTACCAACGCTTACCATCGTGAGGTTTGCCGTAACCGCAGCAGCTGAACCAGCCGAAGAACCACATGGATTTCGATCTAGAACGTATGGATTTTTCGTTTGCCCTCCCTCACTACTCCAACCGCTAGAGGTATAATCAGAGCGAAAGTTCGCCCATTCACTCAGGTTCGCCTTTCCCAGAATCACCATTCCCGCGTCCCGCAGGCGTGCAACGAAGAAGGCATCTTGTTTAGCCTGATGACCTTCGAGTGCCAATGACCCTGCCGTTGTTGTCAGTTGGTCGCCGGTATCAATATTGGCCTTCAATACCACCGGAATACCGTGCAAAGGGCCGCGCGGCCCTTTCTCGCTCCTTTCAGCATCCAGTTCTGCCGCAATCTGCACCGCATCCGGGTTAATCTGGAGGATGGCGTTGAGATTGGGTCCGGCATCATCAATCTCTTTGATTTTATTGAGATAATACTCCGTGAGTTGTGTCGATGTCAGGCTACCGTCGTCCATGAGCGATTGAACAGAAGCAATATCTAGCTCCTCGATTTGTTGTACCGTCTCTTGAGGCAACGACACCTCGTTCTGATCGTCGTCATTGTCATTACAGGCGACAACTAAAAACAGAATGAGTATTGTTGTGAATACCGTTGCAAATTGACTTTTCATAAGCCTTCCCAAACTATTTTGGCTAATATCAAACCTCAAGAAAAAATTCATTTTTCGATAGTCCTCTGAATTGAAATAAGAAAACACTAAAGACGCTAAAAACGCTAGGGGGAGCGAAAAAATCGTGCCATGCCCTGATCAGTAATAGTTGCCTTTGTGCCTTTGTGCCTTTGTGCCCAAAAAAAACATTATGTACCCATTTAACAAGATGTCAAACATTAAATGTCAAAATGTTAAAAAATTGTAAAAACGTGATAGAACGCTGATTGCACTGATTGTCATGATTTTATACTGATTTTTTAATCAGCGCAGATCAGGCCATAATCAGCATGTCACGCAAAAGTTTTTGCGCGCAAAAATGTTTGAGTGACATTAAAGCCTTCTATCAAATAATAAGTACTGAAGCACAAATAAACAGGTATTTTACAACCAAGGGCAACCACAAGGGATTGCCCCTACGGGCGGTTCGTAGGGGCAATCCCTTGTGGTTGCCCCCTTTCTGTTTTTTTAAATAT
>QNEL01000332.1 GCA_003645185.1 Candidatus Parabeggiatoa sp. nov. 3 | reverse complement strand
TATAATAGCGGCACGGTTGGGGTGATGATGGTTTGATCATCGTCATCCCACAGTGTTTGGGCCGCGACTACCGTGGGTTCCAAGATCAACATTAAAAATGTTATCAGAACGCTTGCCGCTGTTACCCTCATTAAGGGGGAGTAGTGAGTTTGCATATTAGATTTGTGTTTCCTCGTTTTGCTTTAAAAAAAGGTTAGTTAAATTAATGGTGGGCAACATAAAGACGTTACCCACCCTACATTGATTTAAATGGTGGGCGACATGTTTATTAAGGGAGAATTAAATAAGGTGGGCAACAATCTTTACCCACCAGACATCAATTAGTCCGAAGTTATTCCTTGATAATACAGAATTTGTTGTTGCCCATCTGGATAGGTGATGAGAAAGTCGTCAATCCCATCTTCGTTGGCATCGGGAATACCGATTAGGTGCAATTGGCCGTCTGAAGGTGGGATGCCTTGGGTTTTTTCAAGGGCCAGTTGCCCTTGGTAGATTTGCCCGTCTATGCTGACACGTAGGTTGCGATCTTCTCCTAGATAAATGTCTTGATTTTCGGATAGGGTGATGAAGAAGGCTTGTAGGGCTTTTTGCATTTGAGTGCAGTTGGCCGAGGGCCATGCTATGGCTTCTATGTCGTTGTAAGGCGTTTGGATGCGTGAGCCTTGAACGGTTTGGCATTGCTCTGGATCAAAGACGTGGAAGCTGAGGGCCTGATCGTCGTGGATGCCGAAGGCTAATCGGTCGTCGGGTAGGGTTTCTAAGCTTTCGATTTCTCCTTCTAAGTTGTCACAGTGTTTGCGAAGCTCGGTTGTTTGGGGATCGTAAACCCATAAGCTACTGTGGGGGTTGGGCTCTATTACGGCCGTCGCATAGAGCAGGGTGCCGGCGTTGTTCCAGCTTAATCCTTCCATTTTGAGGTTGTTGGGTTTGATCATTTGGCCTTGGCCGGTGTCGGTGTTTATCTGGATGAGGCCGCCTTGGGCTCCGCCCCACAGTTGCCCTCTCGGATGGAAGGAGAGTGAGGTGACGTGCTTGAAGCCTATGTAGCCTACGGGGGTGATATCGCCGTTGTAACCATTGACTTGGTAGAGGCGTGATCGTGGTTGGCCTGTGCTGGCGTAGAGTTGGTAGGTGAGGGGGTGAATGTCTAGGCCTTCTAAGTCTCGTTTTGGGTAAAGGGGGCCGAGGGCTGTGATGTTGCCGGCGTTTAAGTCGTAGGTGAATAATTGGGTGTCGCTACGAGCTTGATCGTGAATGGCGTATACGGTGCTGCATTCGCTTGAGAGGATGCTGTGCAGGTTAAAGGTTTTAAAATCAAGGGGTTGCCATTCTTCCTCTGTTTTTGCTTGCAGAACACAAGCGTAATGGGTGATGGGGAGCGATAGGGTGTGGTAGCTTAGGGTTTGGGTGTGGTTGCCTCCGATGGCTAGATCGATTGTCGCGGTTTGTGTGTTGATGCTGGCTTGGGTGTCGAGGTTGACTAGCAGGTATTGCACGGTTAGGCCGTTGACTCTCTCTGTACCTTGATTAGTCACGGTTGCTGTGCAGTGTTGCTGAACCCCTCGTGTCAAAAGCGCCGAGTCGATTTGGACTTCTCCAGCGATTGAGAATTGGAGGTCGTTTTCGACTTTAAACGTGGTGGTTTGAGTTATGAGGGTGGTGTCATCATGGCCGTTGATGGCAACGGTGACGGTGTAACTGCCTTTTGCTGCCTCTTGAAGCTTGATCGGTGTTAGGATGTTTTGCAAGGCCCTCGGCGATAGGGGGTTTAAGGCTTGGCTTTCGCTGTGCAGCACTTGGCCGTCTGGGCCTTTAATGGTTATGGTGAGTAGGGCATCCTCAATCAGGGTGTTCAAACTGGCGTTGTTGAGGAGGTGGTTGATGAGCACTACATCGTTAGTGTGGTAGGTGGGTTTATCAGTGGTGGTACGCAGCGTGACGACTGGGCCTTCTGTGGCTGCGATGAGGGTGAAGGGGTGTATGGCTTCTGTCACCAGTTCGCCTTGAGCCGTTTCAATAATGGCATGGATTTGATAAGGCCCAGCTAAGGTTGTGCTGGTGTTCCAAGTTGCTTGGAAGGTTTGGCTGTCACCACCAGTTAAGGTTTCCAAAGTCGGTGTGCTAAAGGTTTCCAAAACGGCATTGTTGGCATTTTCAAGGCGTAATGTGACTTTGAAATCGGCAGGTAAGGCTCCTAAATTCGTGATCGTGTAGTCAATTAGCACTGGCGTATTGGGGCCGTAGGTAGGCGCGTCGGTAGTGAGACTGATTTTGCCGTGACGGGTTGGTGTCGCTTCTTTCACTGATGTAGAGACACTATTATTGTTTTCATTGCACTCTTCCAAGGTATTTTGTGCATCGACGACGGCATAAATGTCTTGATTGAAATCAGCAAGTGTGATACCCGGAAATTGCACATCCTGATAAGTGCCAGGCGCGAATGCGTCTAGCATCACGGTGCCAAGTTTCGTGCCATTGTTGGCAGGTAAGCCGGCATAGAAAGTCAATGGCAGATTGGCTGTCGAAGGTGCTAAACCGGCGTTGCCGATACGGACTTGTAATGTGAAGGGTTTACCCGCGCCATTGTCGATAATTTGGAGGCGGCCGGCGGTGAGATCGGGGATACCCGGTATTTCTAGCTGTTGTTGTTGATGAAACGTGGTTGGATTTTGCTGAACACGGGGAAGACTACCATCATCGTTGATATTGGTGATGTGGTATGCGTGTTGGTTCCAGATTCCTCGTGCGGGCATCCAACGATTGTTGACATCTTGGAACACTCGAACACCGGTATCACTGGGAACAATGATATCAGCATGACCATCATTGTCAACATCAGCAATAACGGGATACTCTATCCAAGTGGATGAAAAATCAGGGGTAGTGAAAAGGAGGTCACCATTACGACCATTATAAACATAAAAATTGTATGTATCGCGTCACACAATTTCAGCGGAACCATCACCATCAAAATCGAAAACGGATGAACCAAGTCCATCACCGAACCTGACCGGCATTTTCCATTTCAAATCTCCATACTTGCCGTCAAAAACTTTATAATAATCCCCAGCCTGAATACCAATATCCATTATGCCATCGCCATCCATATCTGCAATGCTAGGCATCCCGCTCCAAGTCCACCACCTACTGTCGAAGGTGAAGTTAACCGGCCCCCATTTTATTGAACCATCATGATCAAATAAGTAAAGATTATCGCTCCTAGCATCAATCATAACGATTTCCGGGTAAGGGTCATCATCTAAATCGCCGGTTGCTAACCAAGAACTACTAAATTTACTTTCACACCGACCATCCGTTCGACATATAAAATTTCCCATTATCATTTCAGGAGAACCATCCCGTTCTAAATCAACTACGAATGGTACCTTAGTACCGCCAAGATCTTTCCATTTGACACTGCCATCTGAGTTATACACCATCCTGCCAGCAATGATTTCTCCTTGTCCATCTCCATCTAAATCGGCAAGCGTAATGCCCATAAATTCTACGGGAGTTGTACTGAATTCACTTCTCCATTTTTCCGTACCATCATTATTGATAGCAATTGGACGCTTATCAAGAAGAGCAATAATTTCTGGTCGTCCATCTCCATCAATGTCACCTAATGCCGGTGTCATACCCCATATCCGCGTAAATATGATGTCTGTACGCCAAAGCTCTTCACCGGTTTTGCCATCAAGTGCGATCATAGGTCCCACAAAACCGCCATACATGACAATAACGGCCGGCGTATCATCTTGATTAATAAGCCCATCTCCATTGGTATCCAATAAAGGGCCAACAATAGGTGTATGAGAAACTGTAGAACCATAAGGTTCTCCTGTATCATTCCCCTTTTCCCACTTGATAACCGGTTCAAAACCGATATCAGAGTTCATTTGACACATATCAACACTACTGCTTCTCACATTATTCTCTTTCTTGTTCTCAGCAATGAGTTGTCTGCTGTCTGCCACCACTGTGATAGGGGCATCTCGAAAGGGTAGCTGCCCGGCAACTGGAATAGCCACTGATAAAGTTTCATCGACAGCCAAATTGTGTTCGATAACGGCCTTGCCGAGTAAAATATCTTCAGAATCAGCTTGATACATGCCATTGTTGTCTGTATCGTGAAAAGCCAAAAAAGCAATGTTCTGAGAAGTCGGTGCTGTGCCCGCATTTTCGATATCGACTATTATCTGATTCGATAATGTTAAGGTTTGCGGATCAAAATGGCTAGGTGGATCAATGTGTGTTATCCGTAAATCCGGTAATAATGTGTCACCTATCTCCGGCCTTAGGCGTATTTGTCCTAAATCAAGTGTTTCACCAACTGCCATCACAATATCTAAGCTTAAAGCAACATAGCCTTCAATGGTAAATGATAACTCTCCTTTGAGTTCAAAAAGGTTATCAAGTTCAAATGTCCCATCTGATTGAGTGGTCAAATGAATGGGGGAATCCCCAAAAGTCGCAACAATCTCAACGGCTGGCAAAGGTGCGTTGTTAGTGGAATCCATCACAATGCCTTGAAGTCTAGCCGCGTCAGGATTTGATTGAGGTGAGTCTGCGATATGAAGGGCGCGTAAGGCAAGCGCCGTTGTGTAAACATCATTGTCCCAACTGCCATTGGCTAATTGAGCGGCGCGTAGGGTGGTAAGCGGATTGAGAATGTCGTCTTGGTTTAACAATCTGGGTAAAATGGCAACTAATGCCAAGGCAATTTCAAAAGTGTCTAAATCCCCTTGATTGAGTTCGTTAAGTAAATAGGCTTGGGCTTTGTCAAGGGTGGGAATGACGTTTAGGCTGGGGATGTTTTTGATCTCGTGGCGATAGTGCCAGAGGGCGTGCATGGTGATCGCGGTGAGGTAGACTGAAGAGTCGTTGCCATTGTCGGCCCAGCCGCCATCTTCCTGTTGTTGTTTGAGCAGCAAGTCGATAGTGGGGTAGAGCGTTTCAAGGGCGGTGTCTACGCTTTGGCTTTGGGCTAGGGCCGTGAGGGCTGCGCTGGTGTCGATGACGCTGCTGTCGTAGTCTATTAAGTCTCCGAAGCCGCCATAATGATTGAGTCGGGTGAGCAGTTCGGTGGTGAGCGCATCGACGGGTTGACTGGCTTTGGCCCCAATGATGAGAATTTTGGCTAGGGTTTCTGTGGACAGTTCCCCTATTGGTAGTTGGGTTACTGCATTGATGGCCTGAAGCGCGGCCGTCATACTTGGTTCGGTTTCTCCGAGTTCATAGAGTGTGTGCAGGGTTTCTGCGGTGGCTATGAATGGGAGATCGAGATCGTTGGGCGTGTTGTAATGCCCCGAGGGTTGCGCTTGCGCGGTGAGCCAATTTACCCCTTGATTGGCTAAGGTGGGTGAGGCAATGCTTGATAATATAATACATAGTATAAGGCCGCTCATTAGGGTGGGCGAGCGGCCGGGTTTTTTTAACATTTTTTGAACTCCTGATTGTGTTAACGAATAATGGGTACTTAAATTCAAGTAGCCCAACTTTCATTGTCAAAGCAGGGTTTAAAAAAAATTTTGGGTGGCATTTTAACAGGATTTATGAGTTTGTCAAAAAAATTTTTTTCAACATTCCAGGTTCAAGTTTTTGCGCGCAAAAACTTGAACCTGGAATAGAGTACACAAAGTATCACAGAGTGCCACAGAGTATAAATATCTGATGTTTTATATAGTTTAGATTTAATGGTGGGCAACATAAAGACGTTACCCACCCTACAGACATAAATTTGAGAGAGACAAGATGTTTTATATGTTTAGATTTAATGGTGGGCAACATAAAGACGTTACCCACCCTACAGACATAAATTTGAGAGAGACGATAAATGACTATGACTAGCGAACAATTCAAAGACAAAACTTTAACGCTATTACGTCAAGCCCTGAATAATCCTACTGCTGCCTTTCATCCTGGGCAGTGGGAGGCTATCGAAACTTTAGTCGTTAAACGGGCACGTTTATTAGTTGTGCAACGCACGGGTTGGGGTAAAAGTATGGTGTATTTTCTTGCTACGCGCCTGTTACGTGAAGAGGGGTTTGGGCCGACGTTATTGATCTCGCCGTTGCTTGCTTTAATGCGTAATCAAATTGAAGCGGCTGGGCGTATTCAGGTTAAGGCGGCTACTGTTAATTCTACTAATCAAAAAGAGTGGCAAATTATACAGGAGGAGTTGTTGATGAATACGGTTGATATTCTACTCATTTCTCCAGAAAGATTAGCTAATGAAAATTTTCGGGAAAATATGTTACTTCCTGTGGCCGATAGTATTGGTTTATTTGTGGTGGATGAGGCGCATTGTATTTCGGATTGGGGGCATGATTTTCGGCCTGATTATCGACGCATTAAACGGATTGTACGCGCTTTACCGCCTAATATTCCTATGTTAGCGACTACTGCGACGGCGAATAATCGTGTTGTTGCTGATATTCAAAACCAGTTAGGTGAGAATATCACGGTGTTACGGGGGCCGTTGGCTAGAAGCAGTTTACAATTACAAAATATCCCTTTACCGACGACAGCGGCGAGAATGGCTTGGTTGGCGGAGCATGTGCCTCAATTACCGGGTAGTGGGATTATTTATACGCTTACGGTGCGTGATTCGGATCGTTTGGCGGCATGGCTGCAAGCCTGTGGTATTCAGGCTTATGCTTATCATAGCGAAGTCAAAGCGGGTCGGGAAAGTTTAGAACAGGCTTTGTTGAATAATCAATTAAAAGCTTTAGTGGCGACTTCGGCGTTGGGTATGGGGTTTGATAAACCGGATTTAGGGTTTGTGATTCATTATCAACGTCCAGGCTCTGTTGTCCATTATTATCAACAGGTTGGACGCGCTGGGCGTGCTGTACAACAAGCTTATGGGATTCTATTAGGCGGCGATGAGGATCAACGTATCACCAATTATTTTATTAAGACTGCCTTCCCTCCCCAAGTTCATGTTAACGAAGTACTTAAAGCCCTGAATGAGGCGGAAGAGGGGTTAACGATTTTCCAGTTAGAAAAAGAAGTGAATTTGCGCCATAGCCAATTGGATAAAGTGTTAAGAATACTGGTTACGGAAACGCCAACACCTGTGAGTAAACAAGGCCGTGCTTGGTATGCCACACCTGTCAACTATGTGACAGATTGGAACAGAGTGGAAGCGTTGAAAGGGATTCGTTATCAAGAACAGCAACGCATGACGGAATATTTGCATACTCAAGACTGTTTAATGGTTTTTTTGGCTAGAGAATTAGATGATCCGCATCCAACACCTTGTGGCCACTGTGCTGTTTGCTTGCAAAGGCCTTTGATATCGCCAAGTTTTTCTGAGGAAAAAGCGAGGGCTGCGGTGTACTTTCTCAGACAACATAGTAATCAAATGATTGAGCCTCGTAAGCAATGGCCTACCAGCGACGGTTTGCCGCAATACGGGTGGAAAGGGAAAAAAATTCCAGCCGATTTGCGAGCGGAACCAGGGCAAATTTTGTCTGTTTGGGGAGATGCGGGTTGGGGTGAATGGGTGAAATACGGTAAACAGCAGACGGGGCAGTTTGATGATGCTTTAGTGATCGCTTCTGCGGAATTGATACAGCAACATTGGCAGCCCTCACCTGAACCGCGTTGGATAACCTGTGTGCCTTCTTTAAATCATCCTACTTTAGTGACTCATTTTGCTCAACGTTTAGCCACTGTACTGAAGTTACCCTTCGCTCCCCTCGTTTGTAAAACACGCCCCACGCCTCCTCAAAAAGAAATGCAAAATAGTTATCAACAAGCGCATAATTTAGTGAATGCGTTTACTGTTGATTATTGGGAAGGGATGAAAGAGGCTGTGTTATTAGTCGATGATATGGTTGATTCGCGCTGGACTTTGACTATTATCGCTGCCCTATTACGGCAAGCGGGTAGTGGCCCTGTATTGCCCTTCGCGCTGGCGATGACTACGCCGAATGTTGAATAGTATATCTAATTGAATAGTACATCTCATTACTGGGATAAGCGAATTAGGACAAGCCTGTCAAAGTTCTAATTCGTTTAGCACCAAAATTCGTTGTACTCTTGGAATGTTTCTTGCTTAATAAAATTTTAATTAATCTTAATAGTAATAACACCTTTGCTATTAGACTTATCCTATCATACCGTAAATCGTTGAAAAAAGAAGTATTTTCATCAATCACTTAGCTTACAAAGGGACAAGTCTATTGTAGAGCAATCTGATGAAAAAATAACAAGCTAATGAAAACTCAACACTCAATTTTAATTGTAGACAATGACAATGAAGTTGTGAGCACTTACCGAGATTATTTTAAAAAACAAAAAATGAGGGTAGATGTGGCTCATAACAGTATTGAAGGGTTAAAAAAACTCAGGGAAGGAGAATTTAATGTCGCATTAGTTAATTTAAATCTGCCGAGAATGAATGGTATTGAGATGATCGAAATGGCTAAGCAAGAAGACATTATGACGAATATGGTTATTTTAAGTGAGAAAGGGGAAGGGGATAGAAATAATGCGATAACGGCGCTTAATCTTGGTGTAAAAGGTTGGTTTGAAAAAACGCCTCGTGCTATGAATGACTTATTAAATAAAGTCAAGGAGTTGTCTGAATCGATGTCGGTTGATGAGATTGATAGTTTTATTTCTGCTCTTTCTACACAGAATTAACCAATAACTACAGGGATTGTATATAAGAAAGGATATGACAACTCTAATTAAAAACTTGATAGAACGCTGATATGTCACGCAAAAGTTTTTGCGCGCAAAAACTGTATTTCACGCAAAAGTTGCGCGCAACTTTTGCGTGAGCCGAAGGCCAGCGAAGCTAAATGTGACATACTGATTGTCATGATTTACGCTGATTAAGATTAATGGCCTGTTTCACTTCAATCTGATCACGACAAATTTTTGTAGTATTAGGTTCGATTAATATTAATC
>QNEL01000331.1 GCA_003645185.1 Candidatus Parabeggiatoa sp. nov. 3 | reverse complement strand
GCTGTTCATTTTTATAGTTTTGTTCACAAATTCAGACGTTCATAGTTTTATAGTTGGCCTTGGGCAACTTGGGCAACTTATAAACTGATTAAAGCATGGCACGATTTATCGCGGCCGACTTCATAAAAATAATTTCACAGCATGAAAAGGGCGAACACGCAGGTTCGCCCCTACAAACCCCGTTTGTAGGGGCAGACCTGCGTGTCTGCCCTTGTGAAATTATTTACCTGAAAATCTATATCAAAACCCCTCAACCCCTCAACCCCTTTTTAATTATGAACACTCTCAAACAACTCCTCATTATCCCAATTTTACTCATCACCCTGCCTCCAACCCAGGCAGCAGATTTTGTGCTAACCGTCAAAAATATCGGCAATGGCAGCGTTATCAGTGATCCAAGCGGCATCAATTGTGGCGATACCTGTACAAAACAATATGCTGAAAATACAACCGTTAAATTAACGGCCGTTGCAAAAGCCGGTTTTCAATTTACCGGTTGGACAGAAAATTGTACGGGCAGCAGTAATCCCACTTACGTGATTCTCACGGAAAATAAATCCTGTACAGCCAACTTTGAAGCCTTACCACCCCAAAAATACGATCTCACTGTCGCCAAAACCGCGCATGGCAAAGTCACTAGCGTACCTGTGGGCATCGACTGTGGAACAGATTGTACTGAACAATATGATGAAGGCACCGCAGTCAGTTTAATTGCCGAAGCCGATGCCGATTCAACCTTTAGCCGCTGGGGCGGCGATTGCGAAAGTCGCACCGTACCCTCTATCAGCGTCACAGTCGATGCCGCGAAAACCTGTACAGCCAACTTTAAACGATTACCTATTGAACTGACAGTGACTAAAACCGGAAAAGGTGAGGGCACCGTTGTGAGCAGCAATCTGGCAGGTATCAATTGTGGAACTGACTGTACAGCCAGTTACGATAGTGGCACCACTGTCACGCTCCGCGCACAACCTGATACGGCCTCTGAATTTACCGCTTGGGTAGGCGATTGTACGGGTACAGAAAAAACAACCTGCCTAACCATAGCAGATAAGGCCCTCACTTGCACGGCAGATTTTAAACCCTTACCCCACGCGCTGAGTATCATCAAAAACGGTAAAGGCACCGTCACCAGTGAACCTAGCGGTATTAACTGTGGTAGCCGATGTATCGCCTCTTTTGAAGAAGGCTTGGCGGTTAAACTAACCGCTGAACCCGATGCCGATTATGAATTTACGGACTGGACGGGAGAGTGTACTGGCGAAGCCAGTTCAAGCAGCGTCATTGTCGATGCCGATAAAACCTGTACCGCCAATTTTAAACGCTTACCCCTCACCTTAACGGTTGCCAAATCAGGCAATGGCACCATCACCAGTGAGCTTGACGGGATAGACTGTGGCACAACCTGTACAGCCACTTACGAAGTCGGTACGGCTATCAAGTTGACGGTTACCCCAGATACCGATTCTGAATTTATCGCTTGGTATGGTGATTGCGCCGGTAGCAGCGCGTCTACCACAGTCGATTTATTTAGCAGTCAACACTGTATAGCCCATTTCGCCAACATACCTGCTGAAGGGCAAAGCAATCTCAGCGTCATCGCGATAGACGATGGGCAGGGGAAAGTGAAAAGTGAACCGGAAGGGATTGACTGCGATGCGGCCTGTACTGCGGCCTACGCACAAGACTTAACCGTCAAATTAACGGCCACACCTGAACCCAATTCAACCTTTGAAGGCTGGGATGTTGATTGTGGTGGCACAGAAGCCTCTACCACGATTACTCTGAATCAAATTTCAAACCTCTGTCTCGCGCGTTTCCAATTAATTCCCAGCACACATGATCTCATGATCACCAAATCAGGGAATGGTTTTGGTACGATTAAAAGTGATTTAACCGGCATTGACTGTGGCAGCGACTGTGTCGCGCCCTTCACTCAGGATTCCACAGTGACGCTAACCGTGACACCTCAACCCGGTTCCATTTTCAAAGGGTGGAGTCACCATTGTAGCGGCATGGAACGATCAACCACAGTCAGCTTAACGGAACCCAAAACCTGTACCGCGAGTTTTGAATTGCTACCCACTTACAATTTCACCGTCAAACTCATTGGAGAAGGTAAAGGTACCGTAACCAGTAATATTGAAGGAGTCAGTTGTGGTGCCGAGTGTATTCAGTACTACCAAGGTGCAGAAATCACGCTAACAGCTGTTCCAGATAGCTTATCAAAATTTCTGGCTTGGGGTGACGATTGTACGGGTACGGGCAATCCGATTACGATTACTTTAAATACCACGAAGAATTGCACGGCCGAGTTTGAAAAACTACCCACCTACGAACTCACCGTCCGCAAAATCGGAAGTGGGCAAGGTGTACTCACACGCGAACCAGAAGGCCTGAATTGTGGATCGAATTGTGAACGATATCCACAAGGCACGATTGTCACGCTAACCGCCACACCTGAAATCGGTTCCACTTTAACCACTTGGAGTGGGCATTGCACCGGCAATGAAAGTCCGCTGGCCATCACAATTGGCACGACAGCTCAAGTGTGTATGGCCACCTTTGATAAATTACCCGTCTATAATCTAACTGTCCAGAATGCCGGTAACGGCACCGTGATCAGCGAACCTTCAGGAATCCAATGTGGCGAATTGTGCAGTACCAGCTATTATGGCGGCACAGCCGTCACCTTGACAGCCACACCCAACGCCGGTGCCACATTCACCGCCTGGACAGGCTGTGAAAATACGCCCACCGACGATCCCAGCAAAATCACAGTCGCGATGGCGGCCGCTCAAAATTGCATCGCAAACTTTGAAAGCTTACCGCCTTCCCCATTAACCGTCACGAAAATCGGCACAGGAACCGGCACAGTCACAGCACCTGCCGGATTAAGCGTTGGCATAGACTGCGGTGAGACTTGTACCGAAAATTACGCCGCCAATACCGAAGTCACCCTAACCGCAACCCCCACTGATGTTGATTCAAGCTTTAGCGGATGGAGTGGAGACTGTAAAGGAACCGAACCCTCAACCACGCTCACCCTTGATATCGCAAAAACCTGTACAGCCAGTTTTGACCGATTAGCCCCAGCGGGCCAGCATAATCTAGCGATTACCCCCCACAAAGATGGCATCATTACCAGTGATCCGGCCGGCATCAACTGTGGCGCGGCCTGTACCGTACCTTATCCAGAAAACAGCATGATCACACTCACCGCCACCCCAAATGCCGGCTTCGTTTTCACAAGCTGGGATGGTGATTGCAACAGTACCAGCAATATCACACCCATTCTCATGGATGCAGGCAAGATTTGCATGGCAAACTTCTACCCCTCACCGCCCGCCGGACAACATTATCTCACCGTCATCCAAACAGGGCCAGGGCGTGTCACCAGTGATGTGGGCGGCATCCAATGTGGCGTTGACTGTACCGCAGCCTACCCACAAGGCGTATCTGTCACCTTGACAGCCACACCTGATGCCGTTTCACGTTTCACCGGATGGAACGGAAATTGTTCAGGAGAAATTGAAACCGTCACCGTGAACATCACAGAACCGCAAATCTGTACCGCCCAGTTTGAAACCTTACCCAGCAGCGTCCAATTTAGCATCTCCAAATACCAAGTCAATGAAATTGAAGGCAAAGTCTGGTTAAGCGTCACACGCGCAGCCAGTCGAAAAGGCGCGATATCGGTCGATTACACCACAGCCGATGCTTCAGCCATCGCCGGCAGCGATTACACCGCCATGACAGGCACATTAAGCTGGGCCGATAATGAAATGGCCCCGAAAATCATTGAAATCCCCATCCTACTTGATGCGGAAAAAGAATCAAACGAAATCTTGACAGTCACCTTAACCCAAACGGCCGGCCCCGTTCAATTAGGAGCCAACAACACCGCCATCGTAACCATTGTCGATACCCCCACAGGCGGTGCCGGCGGTTTACAATTTTCCGCCGCACATTATGCCGTCGAGGAAAATAGCAGCATGGCCACCATCAGTATAGAACGCATAGGCGGAAAAAATGGTTCTGTATCAGTGACTTATGCCACACAAGACGACACCGCCCTAGCCGGACTGGATTACACCACCACAGAAGGCCAATTAAATTGGTATAACGGAGACAGCGAAACCAAAACCTTCAGAGTACCGATTGAACAAGATATCATAGAAGAAAGTGATGAAACCCTGATACTCACACTCTCGAATCCCACCGGCAAAGCCTTTTTAAGCGCCAATCGAACGGCCAGCTTAAAAATCCTAGACAGCATGGGTACCCCAGACACCCTCTCATCGGCCGGCATCTTGCAATTCACCGCGCCCAACTATCAAGTCGCCGAAGAAAGCGGCAGCGCAACCCTCACAGTCAGCCGCACATACGGCAGTCATGGTGAAGTCGCCGTCAACTATAAAACCCAAGATCGGACAGCCAAAGCTGACCAAGATTATACCGCCGCAGAAGGCGTTTTAACCTGGGGCAACGGCGATATTGACAACAAAACGATAACGATTGGTATTCAACCCGACAGCACAAAAGAAACCCAAGAAACCCTCTCCATCAGTTTATCGAATCCCAGTGAAACAGCCAGTTTAGGAGCAGTACCCACAGCCATCCTAACCATATTAGACAGTCTAGGCACACCCACAACCCCCAAACCCCGCGAACCGGGTATCATACAATTTGCGGCCGACAACTATCAGGTTGACGAAACCGGCGGCAGCCTCACCATAACCGTCACCCGCACCAACGGCACAGATGGCATGGTTGAAGTCACCTATATCACAGAAGAGGATACAGCCAGTGGAAGCGATTACATTGCCGATCAAGAAACGCTTCGCTGGCTACATGGCGAAAACGACGACAAAATCTTTAAAATCAGCATCTACGACGACGGATTAATAGAAGGCGATGAAAACTTCCTATTAAAACTGATCAACCCCACAGGCGAAGCCAAACTCGGCAGCAACCCAGAAGCCCTCGTCACGATTACCGACAACGATGCCACCACACTGCAATTATCATCCAGCACCTACATAGCCGATGAAGACAGCAAAAACCTCACCATCACAGTCAGCCGTGAAGGCGGCCGCATAGGGCAAGTCGGCGTCGAATACGAAACCTTGATTGCATGTCAACCGCCCACCGAACTCTGCGCCACGGCAGGCCAAGATTATAAAGCCGTCAAAGGCTTACTGATCTGGGTTACCGGTCAAACCGGAGACAGAACCTTCAGCATCCCCCTGATTGATGACAGAGAAGTAGAAGGCAATGAAATCATACAACTGAAACTCAGCAACCTCACAGGCAACGCCAACTTTGGCGAACCCACAGAAGCCACCATAACCCTAGTAGACAACGATCCCGGCGACTGCAAAGCAGGAGAAGTGATAGATTGTTACTGGGACAATAAAGGGAACACCTTAGAAAATATCCGCATTACCGCATTCGGCACCCTAGTCGGCGGCCAAATCGGCGGCCAAATCGAAAACGAAGGCATCGTACAAGATGTCACCTTCTTAGCCAATACACGCCTCATAGGCGGCTTAAATAACGGCATAGTGCGCGGCAACCTCATAGGCGATCCCAACGCCCCAGCGATCCTCCGTTATGTCGAAATAGCGGCCGACAGCACCCTCAGTCACCTGATAATCGGGCAAGGTTCAATCGTCAATCAAGGCGTTGTTTTAAAAGAAAACGTCCTATTTGAAGCCAACGGCCTCATACCCTACATGGCTGATTTAAATCCACTTTTAGGCCACATCAGCACCCTACTGGATCAAGACGCGATTCAATTAACGGAAGACGTCTTATTAAACAGCAGCCGAAACGGCATCCTAGATGCCATCAACGGCCTCCACGACTTCACCAGCCTAAAAGTCGCCTTACAACAAAATCCAGATAATGGTTCCCTGATGCTAGACTTCGACACCCTACACTTTCGATTATTGCCCATACAAGTCCGGCAAATTTGGGGCAAACAAACCAACCTAAAAGAACCGTTAAAACCGCTAGGCCTCAACGTCGAACCCACAGGGCAAGTCACCTTTATCACGCATACCGGCCGAGAAATCACCACCCAACCCGTCGTACAAGAACCCGAAGCCTTACGCGCCGCATTAAACCAATTTGGCATCACAGATATCAGCATGGCAACCAATGGCAACCTCAAGATACTCACACCAGACGGCCGGTATTACAGCGCCCGCCCCGACTTATCCTCAATCGATATAGCCAGCGATACCCCATTAGGGCTAGGCGGCACAGATTCCTATTGGTTAAGCAACCAAATTCAAGTCTTTCTAGTGTTCAAACCCAATGACAATAGCCCATTAGCAAGCCCAAGCCGATTTGAAAGTAGCCGCGACAGTAGCGCAATTCAAAGCACCCCACCCAGCCTACGTCAACAATTTCTCTACGCCGCCGCCGCCGAACCCAGCGCGTTATACGCGCTATCAGCAGAAAGCGACAGCCAAACCGTCTTATATTATGACGGCCGCGTCTATGCCTATACTGGCAAAGGTGCCAGCAAAAAAGCCTACAAAGGCGTACTAGATTACCTAGTCACCCCAGGCACACCCACCGGCCTAAGTCAAGCACAACTGATTGAAATTGAAGACATAAATGGAGATGAGATCACAGACTATCGACTCATTTATCCCAACGGCGATAATCAAGTGATGTATCAATGTGCGGCTTGTTTTGAATAGAAGGGAGGGTAAACCTGACAGGTTTTAAAAACCTGTCAGGTTTTGGTAGTCTCTCCAAACCAATGGAGGTGTTCAAACAATGGGAATTGGGTAATTGAGAATGAAAGAATTGGGATATTAGCCACGGAATGACACAGAAAGCACGGAATATTTCCGTGGAAAAAATAATCAAAGCGCAAAAACAATTTTTAAGGCTTTATTAATTTTTTCATGGTTTTGTACTCAATATTGCCACGTATTGCAACTAAGCGAGTGCGATGATCAATTGGACGAGTTTGCAAACAGTCTGCTATTGACTTTTTAGTTAATCCATTAAACTGAGAGGGTAAAATTTCAATATTCGTTTGAATTTGACTCTTTTTGGCAGTCCATTCTGTGATGGGCACAACTTGGATAACGGGTACCCGCTTATTATAGGTATTATTGGTCACAATAATACAGGGGCGAATTTTACCCGTTTCCGAACCTTGAGTGGGATCAAGGTTGACATCAATTACCATACCTCGTTTTAATAATTCGCTCATTTTGGCCATCCTGACAGTGCTGATTCCGTTAATGCCCTCGTTTCTTCATTGGTTTCATAAATTTCTGCATAAAGTTTAGCAGAGTCTTCCAATTGCCTCTGCCCTTCTAATTGTTCTGAGAAGTACTGAATGGCCGCACGGATGGCCTCGCTTTTATCTTTAAACCCATAGGATTGGCATTGTTCCAAAAAGTGAATTTGTGAGTCTTCAAGAGTCAATTCAATGGTAGTCATCATTTTCTCCAAGAAAATACAATTTCTTAAATGCCCAACCAAGCGTTGATGAATAGGGCCCTTATAACTTATTAAGATATGAATCTTATTTTAGGCTTTTCGTTACGGCACTTCGCTGCTAAGCCAGAACAGGGCGAACACGCAGGTTCGCCCCTACAAAACCCCGTTGTAGGGGCATACCTGCGTGTCTGCCCTTGTGTTTTTAGATAAGCTTGTTAAAACGATTTCAGCCTCAATACCCTGTTGCTGACTCAAGATTTCCAATAAAGGTTTATATTTCAATAAATCTAACAAATCCTGAATTTGTTTTTGAGACAATTGATAGACGGCATCTGATTAGACTATCGAATCATGTCTATTATTATATTCATGTGATCTCTCACATTTTTTCTTGCGGGCAAATCTCTTTCTTCACGAAGTTGTTTGGCGTTTTTACCAAACAGTCCTTTGTAAGTACTGTTGGTACAGTGCATATATCCGTAACCTCTTACCTCATGTTTACTGAGTGTTTCTGTTAGGAAATTCCTAGCCACTTTACCCAGTGTGCGGGTGGCATGTCGTTCTTGTTGTTCCGGTGTCACTTTATCAACAATTTCATCAGCGAGTGTTATATCTCCCGTTTGATAGCGCATATAGATTTCATTGACATGTATATGTAATTCAGGGGAAAGATATTTTGCATAAGCCAGAGCAATCTGCCAGTGCCCCCAAGAAGCGCCACCACGTCCACGGGTGGTTTTGTAAATGTCCGCTGTCGGGACATTTAATTTTTGACTAACGGAATCAATAAATTCCTTACCTGCTTCTTCTTTCCAACGACGTGGATCACGTTTTCCACTAGGTTGACCTGATACTTTCCATAAATCGGTCAAACAAATTAAATCGCCATCATGCCGAATACGTTTGCCATTATAAACCAGTTCAATATGAGTGGATTTAGATGAATCTTTCATAGCACAAGTTCTTAAACGAATATTTGTAAAAATACGAGTGGTGTAGCAGTTGCCGGATAAATTTTATCAGTGATATCCAAGAGACGTAGGCGGGAAACTCAATCTAAACATTATCCAAAAATCCTAGTGCAGTAAAGCGGAAATATCCATACCCCTTACCACCTATCCGTTTTTAAATTCGGGGTAAAAAACACATACATTTACAAAGTATTTTGTATCAGAATATCATTAAGAATCATAGACTTATTCTCTGTGGTCCTCTGTGGCCCTCTGTGATCTCTGTGTTGAAAAATAGCCTTTTTTACAAACTGATAGGTGGAAATCCTCAGACCACTACCGTAAAGAGTTGGATTTTTAGTCACCACCACCTGACTTTAGCTGGGTGGTCTGATCATTTTAGATCGAATGCACTAGTGCAGGATCGCTCCAGTTTCCATACCATTGAAAAACCAGGGCAACCACAAGGGATTGCCCCTACGGATGGCTTGTAGGGGCAACCCTTGTGGTTGCCCCTTTTTAGGCTTGCTAGGTG
>QNEL01000330.1 GCA_003645185.1 Candidatus Parabeggiatoa sp. nov. 3 | reverse complement strand
TTGCACATCAAACAAAAATCGCTCATAAAAAAATCCGTACCGTCAATCCGCTGTACTATATTGCACATCAAACAAAAATCGCTCATAAAAAAATCCGTACCGTCAATCCGCTGTACTATATTGTTATACTTTTTTCAACATTCCAGGTTCACAGAGTGCCACAGAGTGCCACAGAGGATTAAAACAATTTAGCGGTTTGAACCAAAGTACGCACATCCACACTTTTAGACTCTGGATTAGAATAAGAAACGTGAATCAAAATCGCCATATTTTTCTGGTTAGGGGAGACGAAAAGACGGCCTAATTGATATCGTTGAGCATTATCACGGTAATTCTCAATAGAATCAATGGTTTTTGAGATATTCTCTCGGTTGACTTCTAATTGCAGTGAGGCTTTGGGGGCGTGTCTATATGACACAATATTTTGCAGGAGAGTCACCCAGATGGGTTGATCTTGAAATAAATAATAAGCGGTTTTGCAGTTGTTTTCGTCAAAAAAGGGGCCTTCCGTTGTATAACCGATTTTCGGCGGTGTCAGTTTCCGTTTTTTGCGGAGTCTCCACGTTTTGCTATAAACTGCCTGAAGCTGATCTTCTTCAGTTTTGGGTAGCTCGCTTTTGCCATCATCTTGAGTGTCATGAACAGACAGACAACCGCCATGAAGACATTCGTTTGTTGCGACATCAATTATCATGATTCTCGCACTCGCGATATCAACAGTATCAGTATAGTCTTCTGTTATCGACTCAACGAGAATAAAAGACTGGCTATTCGCAGAAAAGCCTAACATATCAAGGTTCCAGTACATGATAGGTGCCCCTAAACAGAGGCTTGGGCCGAAAAGGCTTAATAAAATCAATGTCATTGTCGAGTATTTGAACATCTATTAATTTCCTTTATAATTAATTAATTTTTGCTTGCAAAATGCAAGCATCACACTTGTTATTTTAGATATCAGGAGAATTTTGAATGTCGCGTATTTTCAAATTTTTGTGGGTTATTGCCCTGACAGGGTGCGGAGGGGATGAAGAGTTTGCCGCTTTTGTTGACAATGTGACAAACAACAAAAATCATGCCATTGTCGCAGAGGTTGAAACTGCACCGACGTTGAATCAGGGGATTGCGAATCCAGCGATTTGGATTCATCCCAATGAGACAGCTCAAAGTGCGATCATTGGGGCAGGAAATGGTTTGGAAGTCTATGATTTACAAGGTAATTTGCTTCATCTTGAAGCGGCGGGCAATATCAATGCCGTTGATCTGCGTTATCAGTTTCCATTGACTCCTGAACCGAGTACCTTGATCGCAGCGAGTAATCAATCTGATAACACGCTGGGATTGTATACGATTGATCCCGATACCCGGCAATTGACTTCCATTGCCGCGCGTACTCTCAATCAAGATATCAAGGTTGAAAGTTTGTGCCTGTATCACAGCCCGATTAGTGGTCAATATTATGCGATGATGCTAGATAGCGAAGGCATAATACAACAGTGGGAATTGTTTCGGACAAGCGAAGGCCGTGTCGATGCGCGTCGCATACGGCAATTTAATGTGGGAAGCAAAATCAAAGGGTGTGTTGCTGATGATGAATACGCGCATCTCTACGTCGCGCTTGAGACGGGTATTTTGAAATACGGTGCCGAGCCAGAAGATGGCACAGCGCAAATGCGCTTAGAGGGTAACAATACGCCGATAGCTTGTCTAACCTTGTATTACGCACAAGGCCAAACCGGATACCTGATTGCTTTCAATGAAGGTAATAATGACTTCCTCGTTTATCAACGCGGCAATGATAATCAATTTTTGGGTCGTTTTAGAATATCGGGCGGTAACGGGATTGATAGCGTTGAAAACGCGCAAGGTATTGCCGTCACTAACGCCGCCTTAAATCACACTTTCCAAAAAGGTTTATTAGTCGCGCAAGATGCGAATAATACTGAACCACAAGACAAGAGCAATTTTAAATTAGTTGCTTGGGAACATGTGGCAGATTCCCTTTTGTTGGTTGCCGATACGACACTGAATCCGCGTCAAATAGGACAGGCTAACAAAAACAATACCGTTAAGTCAGTACAAGCGACAGTGGAAACGGAACCCGTGCAAACTAGTGGCGATGCCGCAGACGATATAGCGATCTGGATTCATCCCCTAGATACCAGCCTCAGCACCGTCATTGGGACACAAAAACAAGGCGGTTTGAACGTTTATGATTTAAGCGGAAAACAACTTCAATATTTACCCGATGGCAGAATCAACAATGTTGATCTGCGTTACCATTTTCAATTGGGTGATGACAAAATCACACTGGTATCGGCCAGTAATCGGACTGACAACAGTATTGCACTATACCAAGTTAATCCCTTGACTCGGCAATTGGAAAATGTCGCGGCTCGTACTATCAAAGTCGGATTACAAAATGAAGTATATGGCTTGTGTATGTACCAAAACCCCTTGACGGATCAATACTTTGTTTTTGTGAACAATAAAAAGGGTGATGTTGAGCAATGGGCATTGTTAGACAATGGAACAGGACAAGTTGACGCACGTCAAGTCCGCCAATTCAACGTAGGCAGCCAAACAGAAGGCTGTGTCGCCGATGATCAACATGGGCAACTTTATATAGGAGAAGAAGATGTCGGCATTTGGCAATACCAAGCTGATCCAGAAGGCGGCACGACACGCCGATCAGTTGATACGACTGGAAAAGAAGGCCATCTAACGGCCGATGTAGAAGGCCTCACGATTTACAACGCAGGAGAAGGAAGTGGCTACTTGATCGCTTCCAGCCAAGGCAATGACAGTTTCATGATTTACAAGCGAACAGGCAACAATGACTATATCGGTACGTTCAAAATCGTCGCGAATGACGCATTGAAAATTGACAAAGTATCAGATAGCGATGGGATTGATATCACCAATGTACCACTAGGTGAAGGGTTTCCTTATGGCGTTTTTATAGCCCAAGATGGTTGGAACAACAAGCCAGTTGCCCATCAAAACTTTAAATTAGTGCCTTGGGAGCAAATCGCCGATAGTTTTGGACTTGATAAACAGATTGGTGAAAATCCTTGGTTTTGATTGATATCGCTGCGGATTTAAAACCGATAACTACAAGGATTTGATATAAGAAAGGATTTAAACCGAGGGGCGTATTTTGCAAGGGCTTTGGAATGCATGTTATTTTGCAAGGGCCAAGATTGATAATGACCTTTTTTTGGGAATGCGCCTGGGGTGTTAAATTTCAGGCATTTTGGCTACTTTTTTTTCACCCCGGATTCGTAGGGTGGGATCGCTTAGCGACAATGAACTCAATATAAACCCAGATTTCACCGCTAAGCGATCCCACCATCCCCCCTCAATTTTGAACTCCAACAAGTTCTAATCAGAAATGATTTAATCTTTATTATGAACATCATCACCATCCGCGAACAACCTAACAATACTCAAAACGAGTACAAGGTAACCGTTACATTTAACAACAATGATGAATTTCCGTCTTGCACTATTACCAATCCATTCTCAACGACGCAAGAGACTGATTTAAAATGGTATTTTGATGAATACGTTGCAAACGCCGAAAATGAAGATAAGTCAAATCAAATAAAAGCCGATCTCAAAAAACAGGGTATCGAATTATTTGATCAGGTATTTCGTGATCGAGCTTTGATGAGACGTTATGAGCGCGACAAAAATACAGGCATACAATGTATTGAGATTATCGGCTCGCCAGCATTTCACAGTTTGCATTGGGAAACTTTATACGATGCGGTGGATTCACAGTGGTTGGCTTTAGACATACCCCTCATCCGCAAATACACCACGCCCACAAAAGTTGAATTGCTGGAATCATCGCCCACGATTAATTTGCTCATGGTTACCGCTCGCCCTAACCGTGAACGCGATATTAATTATCGAGCGATTTCTCGTCATCTCGTTGAAAGTTTACGCCAAGCCAAATTACTGGTGAATATTGAAATGTTGCGCCCCGGTACTCGCTCAGCTTTGAAAAAACATCTCGCTACGCAAAAAAAAGGCCATTATCATATTATCCATCTTGATGTGCATGGGGAATTACGGGAGAACACACCCTTAGTTTATTTGGAAAATGAACAACCGAATCATGTTGATCTCATCAAAGCCGCTGAATTAGCCGAATTATTTTATCAATATCGGATACCCATTGTTATCCTTAATGCGTGTGAATCGGGTAAACAAGTGTTGAGTGCTTTTGAAACCAGTTTGAGTGGGCAATTAATGGTGGCAGGAATACCGCTCGTATTGGCAATGCGTTATGCCGTCACAGTTCGAGCGGCCACTTTATTTATGAGTGCTTTGTATCAACATTTATTTGATAAACGCAATGATGATGTTGTCAACGCAATCCAGCGGGCGCGTCAAAACCTTTACGATAATAAAAAACGATTTGATGCCTATCATCAAGAATTTGAATTAGAAGATTGGATTATTCCCGTTGTTTATCAAAATACGCAAAAAGTTTCTTTACCGCTACGCGATTTTACCCCTGAAGAGCAAGCCATTTATTATGCCCATAAACGGCACTATGATCCCAATTTGCCTTATGATCAATTTATGGGTAGAGATTGGGAGATTTATCACATCGAAGCCAAATTACGTCAGCATAATATTTTATTAATACGCGGTGGCAGTGGCATAGGCAAAACCGCTTTACTACACTACTTAGGCGGGTGGTGGCAAGCCACGCATTTTATTAATGAGGTTTTTTATTTTGGCTACGATGCTCAAACTTGGACACAGCAACAAATTTTAGAGGGCGTGATTCAAAAATTTAATGCCGAAATGCGTGGCACTTTTGAATCGCTAGATTTAGAAAAACAGTTAGCGATGGTGATCGATTATTTATTGAAAAATCCTAACCTACTGATTTTTGATGCTTTATCCTATCTTGAGTCTCAAGAAAAACCCGCTTTGCACGATTTATTGGCACAGTTAGTCGGTGGTAAAACCCTTATCTGACAACGAGGTAAACAAATTAGAAAAAATGTGATTAGCTAACATACCAGGCTACTCCAGGTTGTTGCGTAAAATATCTTCTGCTCCGAGTATTTCCTTCGGATCATCTACTAAAATATGATCAGAAAGAGCCGGTGGCGCTTGGATGACTTGAGTTTTGTGAGTACAATTTGAATCAACCAGATGCAAAGTGCCAGGAATCAGCAGTAGCATATCATGCTGTTTAAGAGTCACAATTTGCCAAGAATCCTTTCTAAATCTTTTTACAGCAAACCTCAATGATCCTTCAAGAACTTGATATAATTCCCAAGTTCTTTCATGGAAATGAAGTTTCTCAGTAGTACCACTTGTGAACATACTAATACCAAGTGCTTCACTTCTAATCTCGTGACCAATCTGCCAATTCTGGGTTCCTTCGGGCCAAGATTGTTTCCACAAATTAGGATCAGATAATTTAACGAGTTTTCTAACAGGATCAATAGCTTGTTTCAAATTTTCGTATCGAATAACGTACATTTACACCTCTTAAAATTAATTTAACAATATATATTATACACTTTTTTAAGTTATTAGCAAACGTAGGTAGAACTAGAACTTCCTTACCACCTATCAGTTTGGCCCGATGCTTTTTTTGTCAACACAGAGAACACAGAGTATCACAGAGTGCCACAGAGAATACATTTTCATCAAGAACATAGCTTATTAAGGGACAGTCTATTGGCCCTTTATTTTTGTTTACACGCAATCCTTGTATTTAATTTTAACATTTGGCATCGTTTTTTTTTAAATGGACATATCTACGATGTTACCCAAATCTATAAAATAGGACTTTTTTGTAAATTTCAAGGAGTATTATCAAAAAGCATAACTAACTTTGAGTTTTTTGCTGTTTTGTCTTTCTTTTTTTTGCTCTTGCCATTGCGACGATTGCACGTTCAGTTTCAGTCGGTTTTGGACAAAGGATATTCTTGAATTCTTCCGGTACAAAGACTCTAATTTTGTCATAGAAATCAACTTTTTTCTCAGTTGAAATTCCTACAGGAGGTAAACATTTTAATAATTTGATTCTACCAGAAATTTTAGCTTTGTAAGAAAGAAGTGTGCTTTTATTAATAAGCTTCTTCAAAGTGGATATGGCGGAGATTATAAAGCGACAATCTCTTATGACCCAATTCATGGGCATGGGAGGACAGCTTCGCTAATACCCACACTACAATGTGACATTGTCAAATTAAAGACAACTCCTCTGATCCTGTGTTTTAGCATTATATTGAGTTGAATATACTTTTTTGCATCTATCTTGTTTTACATCAAAATCAATAGGTTATAAAATATAATTTTTGAAACGAAGGTATGCAGAATGTCGGATTTAAAGTCGTGTTTTTGGAAAAGTCATAACAACGATATGTTGAGTAAATCTTTCAGCCTGATGACACTTTTGGGTAATATAATCCCATTGATGGGTTATTTGTCCCGATTTTTCTGAGTATTTCTGAGTAATCTTTTTCATTTTACCCTTTTTATTTCGGATCAGTCTTTCTCTGGCTGGTTTTTGAGCCAAGTAATTCTCTATATTAGAATGACATTCTATATCAACTAAGAGATTTGGATCGATTTGTCCATAAAGGGCAACCGCTACCCAAGCTTCTGTGCATTTTGAAGGAATACACATCACGAATGGTTTTGGGAGTTCTTCTTTCAAATTCAGCCAGCCTAACACAACCTTCTCAAGTGCTTGTATAGTATGATTTGCAGGAGGACAGGGTTGTACGCATGGCAAATCATTATTGACTGGATTGGCTATATTGGCATCAGAAAAGTGTTTTTCTGCCACATCTGCATCTAAGTGAATGATTATTATATCAAATTCTTGTAATAACCGATTATCCGTTAAGGCTATGTTCATGTTCATCATTTGCCTACACCATTGATAAACGCCACCCCAACCGCTACCCCTTAAACCGAAACCTCCGTGATGAAAGCCATCACTCAATTCGGGTTGTAACTGTATCAATGTATAGGTGTGATCCGCAAATATTTTATTAAGAGCAGATTCGATGACGATACGATCTGTTGTTCCTTCGACAACAATTCCAATTCGATAATCAGACATTGGGAACGCCTCCAAGATGTCCCATCACCCACAGTCTTGAAAGGGGCCAACCTTTTTGATGACTTAAGGCGACTATTTCTTCTGTAATGATCACGCGACTGATTTCAGTATGGCCTCGATTATTTCTGTCAACGGTGAACAGTCGGATTCGATCATCTTGTAAAGCGAGTCCATCTAATACCGCCGGATTGTGTACGGTGAAAAATATCTGGCGTTTGTCGTCGCCTTCAGTAATCCATTGACATAATAAACGAGTCAAATTGAGGCTCAGTCTAGGATTGAGTGTTTGATCTAAATTATCTATCGCAAGGCAGTAGGGTGAATTAGGTGAAAGTGCTAACACGGCACAAAATAGAATATAAAGCGCACCTTCGCTGGCATCATAAGCTGTCAGATGATGAGTACGCCCTTTCATAAACCGGTCGGTAAAACGAATCACATTTTTGGGCCTCGCAATAGCAGACGAGAGAAGGGTGTTGACATTTGAAGTGGTATCAAGAGCATTAATCCAGTCAATCAAGGATAGGATATCATCAAAAGCTTCTTCAATAAACTCGTTTTTGGAAACGAGGCTTTGTAATTCTTTAAGGGCTTCGGCAAGTCGGCCACCGGAAAGGCCGACGGGTTCCCTTGTTTGTTGATCTGGCATAATACCGCGTAATATTGGGGTATTCGGGGTATAGACTGCAAAATTGCGTAACAGGTTAATTAATAAGGCGACTTCTGAGTTTTCATCAGATTCTACCAGTTTTAAAGCGGCCAATCCCTGTTCTTTATTCTTGATATCACGAAGAGGCCCGCGATTGACAATAGTTTCTTGATTGCAAACCAATTCTTCTGTTTGATATTGCCAAGCCGGTTTGGGGTTTTCTAAAGAATTGTTCAAAGAGACAGCATATTTGGCCGTATCTGTTTGAGCTTCAAAAAAGAGATGAGGGGGTATTTTTTCTTCAAAGGCCGATTTATATAATCTGGGCGTACCAAGGCGAATACCACGTCTTTGCAAGGCTTCATCATCTACTCGGCCCGCGGCTGCCGCAGATAGCATGCCTATCGCTTCAAGAAAATTACTTTTGCCACTGCCATTGGCCCCAATAAAAACATTCATCATACCTAAGGTAACTTCTTGATTTAAAATGGATTTAAAAGAGCGGATTCTAATTTTCTTTAGCATTTTTGAGGCCTCAGTTTGATCAATGGGATAATGGTATGAAGGTTGCCTTCATTAGGTATCACTATTAAGGCGAGTCACTTGCCAATTCGGAAAATGACGATGGAATCGCTCAATATTAACCACAACGCAAGATAGGGCTATTTCACGGTTCCAGCGTGGCCCAGCGTTACTGATAGGTAGTTGCCTACGCAGTTCGTTGTTTAACGCGGAAATCAGAGCATTATCAAGTGTCAGTAGACACAGATACCGGATGGGCTTATCAGTCTTGTTTTCAGCCCATCGGTAGAGCCATGTGTCGCGATATTTGTATTTGAGTACTTCGAGCAGATGATTGAAATGGCGACGCTTTTCTTTTTTCTGTTCTTCATCAACGGCACTTTGAAAGTTGTAATCATCAGGGGCATAAAAATCCTTCACTTCAATAAACAGTTCACATATTAAGACCAAAACCACCAAAACGACGTAAAATACCAAAACGAGTGTACAAAAAGTTCTTTTCACCAACAAAATCATAATTATTTAAAAAAATCTTTGACAAAAAATAAAATTTTTGTTAGCTATTTCAGGTGGCTTTTATCAAGGGATGATAGCCTTCAAAGCAAGATATTAATGGTTCAGTATTAAAATGTCATACTGGTAAAATCTTAGACTTATAATAAAACATGAGATTATCTTCAAAATC
>QNEL01000329.1 GCA_003645185.1 Candidatus Parabeggiatoa sp. nov. 3 | reverse complement strand
TTCAGTTTTTGCGCGCAAAAACTGAATTTAGCTTCGCTGGCCTTCGGCTCACGCTAATGTTTCGCTTCGCTATACATTAGCGTGAAATGTGAAATGCTGATTGTCATGATTTACGCTGATTAACATATTAGACTTGTCCGAAAATAAAGGTTTTTCGAGTTTAACTTATTGTTTATATTGGCTAAAAATTTATTTTCGGACAAGTCTATTAATCCATTCAACATCAATTTAAGCACTACACCCATTTGCAAAAACGATCAAAATGAAAATCAAAATTCAAAATTTGAACCAGTCACTTATTTCTTATAACATTTTTTATCAATTGAATGTGATTGACTAAGTCTTGAGTCTTCCCTTTTTATTTGTGATAATCCCAAAAAATTTGACTATGCCTTGAACTGTTCATAAAAAAAAGGTATGGTGCAAACTATTTATGCGCCCGATTTTTGCAATAGGAATCACTGATGAAAATACTTGATGTTAAGTCTTTAGCGATTGAATCGGTCAAAGTCATACGTTTTGCACGTTTTTGTGATGACCGTGGTTATTTTACCGAAACCTTTAGAAAAAGTGATTTGTTGAACAATTCTCAAGTGGATTCTATGACGAATCTTGAATTTGTTCAAGCCAATGAAAGTCTCTCAAAAAAAGGCGTGATCCGAGGATTGCATTTTCAATGGAATCCTTATATGGGAAAGTTAGTCAGAACGATCAAAGGGAGAATGGTGGATATCGTATTAGATATCAGAAAAGGTTCTCCAACACTGGGTAAGAGCATAGCTTATGATATGCCGGCGAATCTTGATGCCAATGCCAGTGAATGGATTTGGGTACCGCCCGGCTTTGCACATGGAAATTTCTTCACAGAAGACACCATGATTGAATACTTTTGTTCGGGTGAATATAGCCCAGGCTGTGAGGCCGGTATTTCACCCCTTGCGAAGGATATTGATTGGTCATTATGTGATCCCACACTGAAGAAAGCCTTTGATGAAATGGCTTATTCTACTCAATTAATGACAGATAAAGACAAAAACGGTTTTTCACTCCAAACGTGGTTGGCCGATGAACGTTCTGACAATTTTTTGTACGAACAACTCAAATAATGGAATACGTTTAATGCAAGAAGAACAAATCTTATTGACTGGTGGCAGCGGTTTATTGGGTTTTGAAATGCAACAATTGTTACCCAAGGCGTGGTATCCCACTTCATCAGAATTTAATATCACCCATTATCAGCAAATGCATGATTTTATGGCGGATAAAAGTATTCGTCTTATCATTCATGCAGCGGCTTTTACTTCCCCCCCGTTGATAGATAAAGAGCCTGAAAAGGCCATTGATACCAATATTGTCGGTACGGCTAATATTGTCAAATTATGTATAGCTCATCAGGCACGCTTGATCTATATTTCCACAGACTATGTTTTTAAAGGTGATCAGGGAAACTATAAGGAAGATGCCCCAGTCTATCCCGTGAATAAATATGCCCTGTCAAAACTGGGTGGCGAATGCGCTGTATCGATGTATGATAATGCTTTAATTGTGCGTACTTCTTTTGGGCCTAATGACTTTCCTTTCCCAAAAGCTTTTATTGATCAATGGACAAGTCGAGAAAGTGTGCGCGATATAGCGGCCAAAATCAAAGCCCTTGTGGACACAGAAGTCACGGGGATTGTGCATGTCGGTGGCAAACGCCGGACGGTTTATGACTATGCCAAAAGTTTAGATGAGTCAAAAGAGATCGGCCAGTTATCTATTAATGAGGTTTCATTTACGCCACCCAAAGACACTTCTTTAGATTGTCGTTATTACGATGAAATCGTGACAAAAAAGAGTTAACCTTCAGGAGTAACAAATCAATATGAAAATCTTATTAGCCGGCGGGGCTGGCTATATTGGTTCTTTGTTAGCACCAACCTTATTGGAACGGGGTTATGAAGTTGAAGTCATAGATTTACTCTGGTTTGGTAATCATTTACCCAAAGAAGTCAAAGTGATCAAAAAAGATATCTTTGATTGTCAAAAAGAAGATTTGATCGGTTATGATCAAGTGATCTTTTTGGGCGGATTATCTAATGATCCCATGGCAGAATTTAACCCCGCTTTGAACTTTATTTCTAATGGGGCACAGCCTTCCTATCTCGCCTATCTTGCCAAATTAGCGGGCGTTAAACGTTTTATTTATGGTAGCTCATGTTCCGTCTACGGGTATACGGTGAATGAGCTTTATGATGAAGATTCCCCCGTCACTTGCGCTTATCCTTACGGTATTTCCAAATTACAAGGTGAACGTGGTGTGATCCAGATGCAAGATGATAATTTCTCAGTGATTGCCTTGCGACAAGGTACCGTTTGCGGTTACAGTCCACGAATGCGCTTTGATCTGATTGTGAATACCATGTACAAATCTTGTCTGGTTGATGGCAAAATCACGGTGAATAATGCCTCTATTTGGCGACCGATTCTGGATATTCGCGATGCCGTGAATGGTTATTTAAGAGCCATACAGGCCGATCTCCATATCAGTGGCGTTTTCAATATCGCTTCTGACAATTATACCGTCGGTCAAGTAGGTGATTTGGTTAAAGAGCAAGTAGAAACACTCACCGGCCAGAAAATTGGGATTGAAATCAAGCAAATTCAAGACTTTAGAAATTACAAAGTCACTTGGCAAAAAACCAAAACCATTTTGGGTTATGAACCAAAACATACGGTATCTGATATCATTGTGGATGTGCATAAACATCGCGATGAATATGGCAACTTTGAAAATGACCACTATTACAATATTAGGACTTTTAAAAAGTTAAAGCTTTAACTCACTTTCCACTGTTCACCTATCCGTTTTCAACTCTTCAACCAGATGTATCGAAACAGCTCGACAAGTCGTCTTCCAGTCAGACTTGAAAAGCATTTGATAAACCGAAAAAGGGCTTGCGCGTGGGATTGCCCATAGGGCTTGCGCGTGGGATTGCCCCTACTTCCATTTTATATTGAATAACTATGGATTCATCAACCCATAAAACACAAGTCGATATTTCGATTATTGTCGTTGCTTCTAGTGTTAAAGAACTCATAGATGAGTGTTTTACGGCTGTCAGAAATTCTAATGATCGGCTCAATAAAGAAATCATTTATGTCGATAATGGTTCAACGGATGGCACCGTACAGATGGTTAAAGAAAAGTTTCCAGAAACAGTTATTATTGAAAGTCCAACTAACTTAGGATTCATCAGGGCCAATAATTTAGGCTACCCTAAAGCCAATGGAAAATATGTTCTGATGCTCAACTCTGACGCTTTTGTCGGTAGCGATAGTCTACAAGAAAGCTACGATTTTATGGAACAACACCCTGAATGTGGCGTACTGGGTTGTCGTCTCATTGATAGAGAAGGTACCATGCAACCTTCTGCAAGATATTTTCCAACACCTTGGAACTTATTTTTAACCAACATAGGCATGGTAAAGAATACTATCCCTTTTTTAAAAGGTGTTGATAACATGGAAGTCGATCACAGTCGTATTTTTGAATGTGATTGGGTGATCGGATGTGACCTGTTTACCCGTAAAGAAATTGTTGACGAACTTGATTTTTTTCTCCGCGAAGATTTTTTCATGTATTTCGATGATGCCGATCTGTGCTTAAGGATAAAGCGGAAAGGCTGGAAAGTGTTTTTTTACCCAAACGATGTGATTCATCTCGGTGGTATTAATAGTGCAAAGCTGACAGAGGTGACTGAAAAAGGTAAGTTCACTGAAAAGTACAATTTAGAAAGTGAATACCTCTACTTCAGAAAAAATGACAATGTGTTTTATGTTTTGGCAGATTTCTTTTTGATTGTTCTCGCAGCTTTTCTCAGAGTGATTAAAAAAGTCTTTTTTTTCAAGAAAAATATTGTTATCAAAAAGACTTTAGATCGTGTTGCTCTGGCTTTTAACATTTTGGTTAAAACACGTTTTGGGAAAGTGCCTATACATTAATTAAAACTTGAGTATTCCAGTATAAATAGCTTGGTTTATGGTATTAAAATCAATTCTACGCAAAAGTTTTGCGGAACAAAACTTTTGCGTAGAAAGTTATATTGCGCTTTAGCCAATTTCTTTTTCTGGAATACGTATCAAAAGCCATCAGGAACGTAGAGGTCACCTTTAATGAGCATGATCGTACTGATACCTGCCTTCATTGCTGCTTATTTTGCGTTTACTCGCTCTCCCCATTGGGCTTTCTTAAATGTCTACATTCCTGTATTTTTTCTATTTCCAAACTACTATCATTGGAAGCCCAAACTCATACCCGATCCTAACTTTGATCAAGCGGTCATCATAGCTATTATGTGGGCTTTTTTGCTCCGCAATCTACCCGGTTGGCGATTTTCATTCACCGATATTTTAGTCATTGTATTTGCATTATTTGTCAGTGTGTCAGAATATCTGAATTTTGGCTATAAAGAGGCCCAAAATTTGATGTTTAATATGCTGGTATCGGTGGTATTTCCCTATATTCTGACTAAAAGTTTAGTTGAACCGGCAGGTTTACGAGAAGAGTTTGCTAAACGTATTGTACTGATGCTCTGTATTGTTGCTTTGTTTATGGCTTATGAACCGCTATTTCGTTCGGGTTTTACTATTTGGCATAAAATACTGGGACGTTTTTTTGATGGCCAAGGCTGGTTTGTCCGTCTAAACCCCCGTTGGGGCTTAGTGCGTGCTAATGGCCCCTTTTCACAACCTATTATGGCAGGCACGACTGTGGCGATAGGTTTTTGCTTACAACTGTGGCTACACTGGAGTCAAGCGGGATTTTCACGGATTATGAATATAACTATACCCAAATTGTCATACCTTATCACCCTGATTCTTTTGGCCGGTTTGATTGCGCCACTTTCAAGGGCTCCGTGGATGGGTACCCTATTAGCACTGATAGTTGTTTTATTCTTGTCAACGCTTATCAGTTTGACCCGTCAACCCAAAATCCGCTATTTGATCTTCGTTGTCATAGTGAGTAGTATCGTTACAGGGGCTCTCATCTTAGATAATGTATTTAAACAGTATGCATCTGTGAGTCAGGAAGAGGCGTTTGAAAGTTCTGGAGAGCGTGCATCAATTGCTTATCGTTTTGAATTGTATACCACATACGGGAATATTGTCATGGAGAAATGGGTATTCGGATGGGGAAAACTAGGTTGGCCTGCCGATAAAGCTCAAAAATCTATTGATAACCATTTTATGCTACTCGCTTTGAATCATGGTTTGGTAGCCGTTTTTTCCCAATTGATACTCTTTTTCTACCTGATGATGCGCTTATTCAAGCATGCGATAAGTCGTCCGGCTAGCAATCCACCGAAAAGTGCTATTGAGTTAATGTTATTGGGCATTTTGTTACACTTTTTTTGGTGTGCCACCACAGTCGGATTATTAGATAAAACAACCCCCTTATTATTTATGATTTTTGGTTGGAGCGAAGGATATTTACTCAATCGTCAAAACAATACCCGTTTGACAGCCACACCCATTGCTCATAACCACTTACCCTTTAATTTTAAAAGAGTATTAACCTAAAACGATGGTTTTCAATGTCGTAGGCGAATTATGTTATTCAATTCTTATGAATTTATTTGTCTTTATTTACCCATAACGCTTGTCATTTATTTTTTTCTAAATAAAAGAAGACTGATTATTCCAGCACGCTTATGGTTAGTACTTTGTTCCCTCTTTTTTTAGAGTTACTGGAATCCTAAATATTTACCTTTACTTTTGGGCACTATCCTCTTTAATTTTTATATTGGTAGAATACTGTCCACTTTCCTATATAACAACCTATTCAAAAAAAGCATTCTCATATTCGGAATTTGTGCCAATGTGGGTTTACTGGGATATTTTAAGTATACCGATTTTCTTCTTGAAAACTATAATTTCTTGTTCAGTTCTGATGTTGCACTACAACATATTATCTTACCTTTAGCCATTTCTTATTTCACTTTTCAACAGATTGCTTATCTGGTTGACAGTTATCAGGGACGCACCTCAGAACATAATCTTCTGAACTAAGTACTGAACCATAAATTTTCAGGTATTTTAATTAAAAGAAACAACCAAGAAGAGGGGCATGAGCAAGAGGGGCAACCACAAGGGGTTGCCCCTACGGGCGGTTCGTAGGGGCAATCCAGGGCGAATGCCCCTTGCGGTAAAATACCTGTTTATTTGTGCTTCAGTACTTATAGTCTCTTTGTGTCTTTTTTTCCCCAATTGATTATGGGGCCGATTACTCACCATAAGGAAATTATTTCTCAATTTGCAGAACCGTTTAAAACCCGTCTTAATTACAATCATATTGCGCTTGGTTTGTTTATTTTTTCAATTGGCTTAGCGAAAAAAAACCTTATTAGCTGATCCACTGATTGGGTACGGACACGCCGCTTTTCTGCAAGCACAACAATTAACAATGATAGAAGCGTGGTATGCCGCACTCAGCTATACACTGGCCTACTACTTTGATTTATCCGGCTACGCTGACATGGCTATCGGCATCGGTAAAATGTTTAACATCAATATTCCGATTAACTTCGCCTTATAAAGCCAGAATTTTTTCAGATTATTGGGCACGTTGGCATGTCACACTCACCCGTTTTTTAACTTGGTACGTTTATGTTCCTTTAGGCGGGAATCGGAAAGGCCCTTCTCGTACTTATATCAATATCATGCTCACTTTTATCGTGTCTGGCATTTGGCATGGTGCAGACTGGACTTTTATTGTCTGGGGTGTCATGAATGGCATTTGGGTGGTAGCCGCTCAAATCATGAAAAACATAAATTTACAAATGAATTTCTATCTAGCTTATTGACATTACTTAGCATTGTCATTGGTTGGATATTTTTTGTGTCCAATAATTTTAGTGATGCTTTCTATGTCACACGCACCTTGTTTGATATAAACGCACTCGTTTTCGCTGAGTTACCTCATGCCAATTTCTACTATCAAACCCCTTTCCTCGTCGTTGGGCTATTTATCACTTTATTTTTAAAAAATAGTCATGAGATGGCACAAAATTTTAAGCCAAACTTAAAATATGCCGCTTATACTTCGATTCTATTCATTGTTTCCATGATCACATTAAGTGAAAACGTGGAATTTTTATACTTCCAGTTTTAACCTGAAAAAAAATCCTGTGCTAGAACGAATAAGCATATCAACACCGTTTTCAATCACTTAATAAAGGATGCTCGCTTCAACACAACCCATCATCCTTTTCAAATCATACCCCTTTCTGAAGAAGTCTTTTCGGTGGCACAGACTATTTTATTTCACCATGCACGTACTTTTCAAATTGGCTCACTTGATGCCTTGCATTTAGCCATTTTTAAAACATTACCGCCTTCTCCTATTTTGGTGACTTCAGATCAATCAATGCAAAAAGTGTGTGAACAACTTTCCATTTCCTTTTATGATCCTGAGATTGAGTCAACTGAATAGCCCTTTGTGATTGATAATTGGGATGCCTATTTAGCCACACAGTCAAAGTGATGCCCGTTGATTATCGACGTGCGCTAATGCAAATGCAACAAAACCAAGCTCAACAAGCGTCTCATAATCATTAAAGAAATAACGCAAAAGACGCAAGAGACGCAAGAGACGCAAGAGATGTGATTTTATGCCTAACCTCTATCAAAAAAACCACACATTTTCTCAATGGAGTACTGGAGGCGCTTATTTGCATTTTCTTTATGAAGCCGGTTTATATAATTATCTGAATCTCTATGAGAAAGAACTCAATTTTCAATGATTATAGTTAATTTATAATGCCACGGAAAAACACAGCACGGAATGAATTTTTCCGTGTTTTTCCGTGTTTTTCCGTGGCAAAATTTTAAGCGCAAATTATAACGGTGGACAGTATATTTCCTCCCACCCTTGCCGTGCTTGTTGTGCCATCACCGCTAATTGGCTCTGTTTTTCAGGAGCAAACAAGGCAAATTGCCGCTGTTCTTCTGTAAATATTCTCAACAACTCTTCTACTTGCTCACTGGATAAGTTGGCATAAGCCTCAATAATCCTTTGTTTTTGATCACTTTTAAGAGAAATAGATATTGCCAAGCCTTGTTCAACGGCACGACTGAGTTCTTCCGAAACCAGCGGATTATTTTTCAACACGCCCAGTAGTGGTAAATCTGACCAAATCATTCCCCAATCATGTTGATCGCGGCTTAATAATTCCAATTGTTCATCAGCTTGATCTTGGGGAGTGGAGTCTTTTGTCCACCAAGCAAAGTCGATGAGGCGGTACAATAGTGAAGCTTGTTCTGCCCATTGCGCGGCGGCAATAGTAAACCCTAATGTAGGACGAGTGGTTATTTCTTGTCCCGTTAAGGCGTTTTGGACGGTTTCAGTTTGGGGAAAAATGGTCAATAAATCAGTCTGTTGTTGGGTGGTTAAGATTAACCAAATTTCTTGCCTAAACTGTTGCCACAAGAGGGGTGTCCATGCTTGTTGGGCGATAGCGAGATCAGATTGTCCTAAACGACGTTGTACATTTATTAATTTACCCAAAGCCACTAACCTGTCATTAATCGTCTGCGGAATGCGTGACTCTTTAAGCAGTTGTTCGCGAAACGATAGGGAACGCTCAAAGTATTCTAATGCTTTGTCAAGTTGGTTTTGAGAAACATAGACATCGCATAAGCGGTTTAGGGTTACGGCTAATTCGCGACGGTTTTGCGGCGTAGCGGACTCTTTAGTCAGTTGTTCGCTCAACGATAGGGAACGCTCAAAGTATTCTAATGCTTTGTCGAGTTGGTTTTGAGAAACATAGACATCGCATAAGCGGATTAGGACTGCTGTTAATTCGCGACGGTTTTGCGGCGTTGCGGACTCTTTAGTCAGTTGTTCGCTCAACGATAGGGAACGCTCAAAGTATTCTAATGCTTTGTCGAGTTGGTTTTGAGAAACATAGACATCGCATAAGCGGTTT
>QNEL01000328.1 GCA_003645185.1 Candidatus Parabeggiatoa sp. nov. 3 | reverse complement strand
TGATATTGGTGTAAGGGCGAACCGGTGTGTTCGCCCAAGAGTCCACAGTAATATTGGGTGTAGGGGCGAACCTGTGTGTTCGCCCAAGAATCAGTCTGCGTAACATCAGTTCTTAAGTGAAAATCAGTTTCACATTTAGCTTCGCGCACCGAAGGCTCACGCTTAAGTATAGCGAAGCGAAACTTAAGCGTGAAATAAATTTTTGCTAAAAAACTTCTTAAGTGGAAATCAGTTATCAGAAGAGTTCACTGATGAAAGGCCAAACGGAATTGGAGTCGAGAATGGTGAGCAACAAAAACCCTTTGTCCACCCTACAAGATCGGCGATAATTGTTCATTGTTCATGACTGTGGGTATAAATCGCTAAATCCCTTGCCGCCCTTGGGCCAAATAATTTTAAATAAGCTGGATGCTGAACGACTGTTTTTGGATGCCCTTCGCAACACACTTTTTGATTCAAACACACGACACAATCTGTGGCCGCCATCACTATATGTAAGTCATGTGACACCATTAAAATGCCACAACCGCGCTGCTTACGAATTTGTGCAATCAATTCATACAGTTCATATTGTCCCAAAACATCGACACCTTGTATCGGTTCATCCAGTACGAGCAAATCGGGTTCACGTAATAAGGCGCGTGCTAACAATACTCGCTGCATTTCTCCGCCTGAAAGGCTTTGTAGTGGGCGCTTGAACAAATGATCCGCCCCCACTTCTGTCAGTACATGTTGGGCCGATTTTTTCAGACTGCCTAAGGTGAGAAACCGTTTCACTGTCAGGGGTAATATGGGATCGAGAGTTAAGCGTTGTGGCATATAACCTATACGCATGTTCGGTTTTATAAAAACGCTACCCTTGTGTGGCGTTAATAAACCTAACATGACTCGCACTAGCGTCGATTTACCCGCGCCATTAGGCCCAATTAAGGTAATAATCTGATCGCGCTGCATTTTGAGTGACACATCTTGCAAAGCGGTATGTTGTTGAAATTGCACATCAATATGATGTACTTGAACTAATACATTATCAGGCATCATTTCAGTTATCAATCAATTCTAAAAAGAAACCTGGGGGATAAATCCCTAGGCTATAGTATTTTAGAAAAATAATTTCAGGGCTGGGCCCAACTTTTTTGCATCATAGCCGCCTCAATCATAAGCCTCATCAAAATACCTCTTCACCAGCCATAAAGGCCTCAATCTCAGCGACCGTTTTTGGCAAGTCGGCCGTTAACACTTCATGTCCGTTTTCCGTTATCAACACCTCATCCTCAATACTAATATTGATATTCCACCATTCTTCTGCTATATCTTCTTGAACCGGAATAGATAGACTCGGTTCGACTGTCATGACCATATTCGGTTCTAATTCCCGCCAAATTTCATCGACTTTATAATTGCCAGGATCGTGGGCATCCATACCTAGCCAGTGACCAATATGGTGCTGTGTGTAAAAACGTTTGTAAGCTTCTTCTTCCATCAACACATCAAATTTGCCTACCAATAGGCCGATTTCTATGAAACCTTGAGTGATGACTTCAACAGATGCTTGATAAGGTTCATTCCATTGATTGCCCGGATAAATTTTATTAATGGCCGCGCGTTGCGCTTTAAGTAGCAGTTCATACAGGATTTTTTGTGGCTTAGTAAAATGCCCATTAATGGGATAAGTGCGTGCTATATCAGAAGCATAGTGATCCAGTTCCGCCCCAGCATCAACCACGACAAGTTCATCATCATTCAGGATATCACTATTGGCAGTGTAGTGACACATACCCCCATTTTTACCCCCTGCTACGATGGTGGGAAATGCCGTTTCACGGCAACCACTTCGCATTAATTCATGAACTATCTCAGCTTCGAGTTCGTATTCATACAAACCGGGACGACAAAATAGCATGGCGCGTTTATGGGCACGCATAGAAACGAAGGCTGATGCACGTATTGCTTCTATTTCCGCTTCGGTTTTATACAAACGCATTTCCTGTAGAACATAGTCTAAGGCAACCATTTCACTGGGCGCAACGACACCATCGCGAACACGGCCGCGGAGTTGATTCATCCACTCCACCACTTGATCATCAAATTCCTGATAGTAACCCATTGGATAGTACACACGGCGGCAACTTTCCATTAAACCGGGCACAATATCTTCGATATCGGTAATGGGGAAGGCATCATCAGCCCCATATATTTCACAAGCGCCTTCTAAACCGGCGCGGTTACCCTGCCAAGTTTCTTTATTTCGCTGTATTTCGCGGCAAAATAAGATGTATTGCCCTTGCTTCCGCTGCGGCACGAGAACGGCAAGGGCTTGTGCTTCTGGAAAACCGGTCAAATAATAAAAATGGCTGTCTTGGCGATAAGGATAATGTAGATCACAGTTACGGATATGTTCAGGCGCGGCGGGTATAATCGCCATACTCCCCTCGCCCATGATTTCCATTAATTGTTGACGACGTTTTTTAAATTCACTGTTATTCATCTTCTCGATCTGCTTGAGTGAGTTCTTCATATAAGGTTATGATGCCAATTCTAATATATTCAACAAGTTGCATATAATCTTCTTCTTCCTCGGTATCATCAGCGGGCGCAATTCTTGAGATTGAGATGATATCCTGAATAAATTCTTTCGTCTCATCAGGTAATAAATCGGTCTCAACGTTGGCCAGTCCTAAACCCAATAAAAATCCTTCACACCAACCGCCTAATGCTTGAGTACGCTCCGACAAGACTATGTCATCACTGGGTAGTAAAGGTGTAAATTCGCAGTTAAAAGAAGTTAATTGCTCTACAGTATAATTTTTCACGAGCAATAATTGTTGTTGACATTCTGAAGCTAAACCATCTTGAGTCGCGGTTTCTCCAAGAACTTGCCCAAACAAGATATCCAAGGAGAAATGTTGGGAGGAACATAAGAAACCACATAAGATACCATGTGTTTCTGCGGCATCCATCAAGGCACCGACATGTTGTAAAGAGTTATTGAGTGGTTCATAAATTTCGTCCATATTGTTTCCTGTTTAGAATAGTAGAGACGCACTGCCGTGCGTCTTTAATTTTTTCCATATCATTTCTGTAGAGATGCGTTGCCGTGCGTCTATAACTGTTTTCATATAGTTTCCGTAGAGACGCACGCAGTGCGTCTCTACGCTTTAACTTCCTGTTCTCGCTCTTCTAAACGCTTGAGTACCAACTGAATATGCATACGCAAACCGTAAAATTCTCCCATGTAGGAAAGCGGTACAGAAACTTGTTCAATCAGCTCTTTTTGCAGGGATTTCATGCGTTGCATTTCCTCTTTGATAGCTTCTAAATCAGCGAGCCCATCAATTTCGCTGTCAATATCACGCAATATCCCATACCAGCGAAAAATCTTGAAGCGGATGCTCCAGCGATATAGCGGAAAAGCACCCTTGAATAAGGGAAGCAGAATCGCAATTAGGGGAATCAGCATGATTTTTAATCGATCCAATGCACTGGCTATCCAAAAGGGGAAAATGCTTTGTAGCCAACTTGGCCCATGTTCCAAATATTGAGCTGCATTTTGATTCATGGGAAATTCAACAAATTGGGTAGAAGGAAACTGCTCCTTTTTTTCAAGCAATCCACCGTCTTTATGCACTTTAACCAGTGTCTGGAGCAACAAGTAAACAATATCAGGATGTAAATCCTGACGGGCAACGAGACTGGCTGTGGCCGCTAATAGTATTTTGTCTTGTCCGGGAATATTCTTTTCCAAGTTAATCATGCCTTCCCCGATTTGGACACTGGTTAAAAACGAATAGCGGCTACTATAAGCCAAGTGGCGTTTAAAACTTAACAGTTCAATCGAAGGGTTATTGAGCAATTTAAGGATAGTACTGCTCTTAGGCGACATCACAAAAAAGGCAGCATCAATTTCGCCTGCTACCAATTGTTGAGCGGCTTCCTTTGAAGAAAGCGCGACAAAGGTGCTATTGTCTGGCGTAACTTTGTTGTCTTCTAGCAACTGTACTGCTACTGGTCGCGTACCACTGCCTTCTTCACCTACCGCGATACGCTTACCACGGAGTTCAAACAGATATTCAAACGACAAGGCTTGACGGTAAAAAACCCAGACAGGTTCATAAAACAGGCTGGCCAAAGATTGTAATCCTTCAGTAGACACCGTTTTAGCCGTGCCACCTTGAACCAAGCCAATCGAAACGTCTCCAGATTGGAGACGCTGAAGCACTTCAATTGAGCCAGCCGTCGGTTGAATATCTAATTGAAATTTTTCATCAGCGAGCAGCTTTTGATATTCCAATGCAAAGCCGTGATAGCCCCCCCCTTCTCTGCCGGTGCCAATACGAATTTCGTCAGGAGGGGGCGGTTCAACAAATTGGTAAGCGATGATTAGAGTGAGCAGGATAACAGCGACGATCATTATCCCTATTTTGCATGAATCACATTTCATAATATGCGATGGCTCCTTTTAAGTTGAATAATGGGTAATCAGTAACAGTATTTTGAGCTTGTGTTCATTTACAATGAATTGAATTTTTAAAAAAGGCGTTCATGAGTTCAGAAGTTATGAAATTCATGAGTTTATAATCTAATCTTTTTTAATTCGCTACCTAACAACTCATTAATAAAACAATAAATTATAAATAAAAAGTGCGCCAGCTTTTTGATTATCAAACCACTTCAAAATTTTGACAGCATTTTAGTTTTCGAGCTACTGATTATTGACAAACTTAAATGACAAATTGAGTGGCTTATAAAATATTTTGGGAGATAATCAATTCAAACGTTCAGATATTATCAAATAAAAACCATTTTCAAGCAAAAACATCAATTTTTGAGAATGAATATTTTTGATCATATCATTTTTTTGCACTGGGGCAGAAAATGTGTTCGCGCCAAAAGTTTTTTGAGCCTCAATTTTGGCGCGAAACTTAAATTAAATCGGTATAATGTCTAATATAAAGGAAAACGCTTTAACTAAAATATTGAATGCCAATGCATTCCACTTAAGAAGTTTTTGCGCTCCATTGTGTTTTCAAATATTTTAGAACACAAAGCTGACATTTTTCTGAACGCCTGAATATCTCATTATACTGAAGTCCTGAACGCCTGAACTTCACCGGTTTTTGACTTTTCAAAAAAAGCAAGCGATTACTACGCACTATCCTGTTCCAGTGCCAACAATAAATTTTGCATATCCTCAGGCAAAGGCTCGCTCCATTCTATCCATTCGCCGCTAGTCGGGTGAATTAAGCCTAATCGCTCAGCATGTAAGGCTTGACGTGGGAAGGTTCGCAATATTTTCTTAAAACGATCAGAACTATTAGGGGGTATGCGTAAACGTCCACCATACACCGAATCGCCTATCAAAGGATAATATTTATGAGCAAAATGAACACGAATTTGATGAGTGCGTCCTGTTTCCAATTGGACACGCACCAGCGTATGGGCGCGATAACGTTGGATAATACGATAATGGGTAACCGCCTGCTTACCCTTGTTTATCACGGCCATCCTAGTGCGCCGTGTTGGATGCCGCCCTATCGGTGCCGTAATGGTTCCCCCAGCAACCAATACGCCAGTGACAACGGCTTGATATTCTCTCATAAATTCATGATTTTGTAATTGTGTCACTAAATGCGTATGGGCCTGTAGAGAACGCGCTACCACTAACACACCACTGGTATCTTTATCAAGGCGATGAATAATACCCGCACGAGGTAACTGTGCTAATTCAGGCGCATGATTTAGCAAAGCATTAACCAACGTGTTATCCTGATTACCGGCACCTGGATGGACAACTAATCCCGCCGGTTTATTGATGACTAATATATCGTCATCCTCATAAAGCAGTGACAGAGGCAACACTTGGGCTTGCCAAGATACTTTTTCAGTTTGTTGTGCCATAATGTGTACATCTTCACCGCCCTTGACTTTATCTTTACTACGCCACGGGATATCATTAACTAATATTTGTCCATCACGTATCCACTGCTGCAAACGCGCTCGTGAATAAGACGGGAATAATTCGGCAAGGGCTTTATCAAGACGATAGCCTGCCATATCTGCCGGAATTTGTGTGTTAAAATGTTCTTCTATAATCATTGTTTAGCGCCGTTGTTTGTTCCCCCAGCTTGATCTCGCACAGCGAATTACTGCGTCTCACTTAGGGCTATTCATATTCAATACCCAAGGGGTTGTTATACCCTATATTTTTCCCAGGTTTCACCCTCATCGTTATACCTAAATCAAAATGTAGGGGTTTGGTAACGTGTTTTTGTTGCCCACTAAGCTTGCCCACCCTATAAATCTTATTAAAATAAAATACTTAAATTAAGGGGCAGGCTTTAAAAACACGTTACAAAATCCCTACAAATCTTGTTTAAATCAAATAATTAAAGACTGGTGTCTAATGATGATGGTTTCACCTGGGGCTATTCATATTCAACCCCTTCAGGGTTGTTTAAGCATTTGAAAAATGAGGAGATTTTGGATTGTTCAAAATAACTCAATATTGAGAGGTTCTTAATGAAACCCATTTTACTGTTTGTTACATTATACACCTTAACGATTTTATCAGGCTGTGGAAGTGATCCGATAACTGACAACTGGCCTGTTGATGTGCTTTATCAAGAAGCAAAAGATGCACTGGATGTCGGCGATTATGAAACCGCTATCAAATATTATGAAATACTAGAAGCACGCTATCCGTTTGGAAAATATGCCCAACAAGCACAACTGGATATCATTTATGGCTACTACAAATACGAGGAGCCTGAATCAGCATTAGTCGCAGCAGACAGGTTTATTAAATTATATCCACGCCACTCAAACGTGGATTATGTTTATTACCTCAAAGGCTTAATTAATTTTGAACTTGATCAAGGCATGTTGGATCGCTTTTTACCGCTTGATCACTCGCAACGTGATCCAACTGCATCAAAGCGGGCTTTTCAAGAATTTTCTGAATTACTCAGGCGCTTTCCTAACAGTCGATACAGTCAAGATGCGAGACAGCGCATGATTCATCTGCGTAATCGACTGGCTAAGCATGAATTACATGTTGCCAAATTTTACATGAAACGTTCCGCTTATTTAGCCGCAGCCAATCGGGCTAAAACAGTGGTGCAAGCCTACCCGCGCACACCGGCCGTACCAGAGGCTTTAGTCATTATGGCTAAGGCTTACAAGATTATGGCCTTAAATGATTTATCGGATAATGCCTTAAAAGTTTTGACGTTAAATTATCCTAATCATAAAGGCATTGCTGAAGTGAACAATTTGGTTGTGAAGTAACTTTTTCTATTCGCAAAGCTTCCCGGGCCCAAACCTGACAGGTTTTGAAAACCTGTCAGGTTTTTACGGGCCCAAACCTGACAGGTTTTTACGATCAAAATCCATCAAAAATGACTTCAAAAATCCAAAACCCTTTATGTGTTGATTTAGATGGCACACTCATCAAAACAGATTCCTTGTGGGAAAGTTTATTAGTCTTATTAAGACAAAATATCTGGCTTAGTTTTTTACTACCATTATGGTTGCTAAAAGGCAAGGCTTATTTTAAACATCAGATTGCCCAGCATGTTACGCTGGAAGTAGCCACTTTACCCTACCGCGAAAGCGTCTTGACTTTTTTACATGAAGAAAAAATACAGGGGCGTTCGTTGGTATTAGCCACGGCTGCTCATCAAACAATTGCACAAGCTGTCGCGGCTCATTTAAACCTGTTTGACTTTGTTCTCGCGAGCGATGCAAACACGAATATGAAAAGCACCACTAAACGTGATACCCTCAAACAACGTTTTGGTGTCTATAGTTATATAGGCGATTCCAAGGCAGATTTACCGATTTTGCAAGCCGCCAAAGAGGCCTTTTTGGTAACACCCAGTCGGAACCTGCTTAAACAAGCCCAATGTCCACCTGACAATGTGTTTTCTGAGCCTAAACCCAAATGGCAAACTTGGTTAAAAGCATTACGCCCCCATCAGTGGGTGAAAAATGTCTTGATCTTCTTGCCACTGGTGTTAGCTCATCAAGTATTGGAGAGCAGTCAGTTGGTGGAAGCCTTATTAGCTTTTATTGCTTTCAGTCTTGCCGCTTCGTCAGGCTATGTGTTAAATGATTTATTGGATTTAGCCGCTGATCGCACGCATCCTACTAAACGGTATCGCCCATTTGCCGCAGGGCTATTGTCAATTCCGGCAGGCTTAGCGTTATTTGTGGCTTTAGTAAGCTTAAGTTTTTTAATCTCACTAGGCTGGTTGTCGTCAGGTTTTACCGGTATGCTGGCTTTATATCTACTACTGACGATGACTTATTCGTTTTATCTCAAGCAAAAGCTGATACTGGATGTTCTGGTTTTAGCCGGTTTATATACTCTTCGCATATTAGCCGGTGGCATTGCCGTAACGGTAGAGATTTCTTCATGGTTACTGGCTTTTTCCATGTTTATTTTTATCAGTTTAGCTTTTCTCAAACGCTATGTAGAGTTGCTACAACTGTCTGATAAAAAAACACTCAAAAATCGTAGCTATGAGCTGGGTGATATAGAGATGGTAGCCAGTATGGGGCCAACAAGCGGCTTTCTCGCTATCTTAGTCTTTTCGTTGTATATCGACAGCGACAAAGTCAGTATGCTTTACACTTCGCCATTTCTGTTGTGGCTGATTTGTCCCATTTTATTGTATTGGATTATCCGTATTTGGTTTTTAGCCCACCGTGGGCATATGTTAGATGATCCAGTGCTGTTTGCCTTAACCGATAGCGTTAGCTGGTTCGCATGCGGGTGTATTATTATGTTTATGTTGCTGGCTAAGTTTTTTTAAAGAAGGTTTATCAGTTATCAGTTATCAATGAACAGTTATTAACAGATTGATATTATTAATATTTATACTAATCACCCCTCATTCTACTTACGAATAATAAATGTATTTCACGCTAAAGTTTAGCGAAGCTTCACTACGCGCGTGAAATGGTGGGTAACGTCTTTTTGTTGCCCACCTT
>QNEL01000327.1 GCA_003645185.1 Candidatus Parabeggiatoa sp. nov. 3 | reverse complement strand
GTTACCCACCCTACAAAAAATGGTGGGCAACAAAAACACGTTACCCACCCTACAAAAAATGGTGGGCAACAAAAACACGTTACCCACCCTACAGGGAATGGTGGGCAACAAAAACACGTTACCACCCTACAAACTGATTTTTAAACGATTATGAGTGATAAAACCAAAGAACTGATTAAGAATTTAGAAGAAATCTATTCAGAAAAGCATGAATACAAAATCGTCAACCCAAAGGATTTTTCGCATTTGGATCTGAATTATTATGATAAAAGCGCGGCCCTTTTAGAAAAGCAAGGTTTTGTCAGATTGGGTGATGTTGAAGATATCACAGTCACTCGTGCAACTCCCTATCTTCATAGGGTATTTCTTCGCGCCTTAGTCAGTAACGAAGGCACGATTTCAGCCGGTATTTTTGATGCCAAACCTAAAGGGTTGATCGCGATTTTTAGCTGGTTCTTGGGAAATCACCGTGAAAAAGTCACCGAGTTTGAAACAGAATTTTCTAATGGCTGTTTTATATTAACGACTCATGCACAAGCTTCTCAACAAATTGCTTTGCCTCTGGAAATCATACCGCAATATTTGCCCAAGAAAACGGCACCCATTGAACTGTTGAAATACCATCAAACCAGAGTGGCAGCCTACCTGAAGCAATATCCCGATGTACACCCCATTGTCATTCGCTCACTTGAAGAAGGGCTTGAAAGTCAACATCGCGCCGAAGCCCTGAAATCAGCACACCGTCAATCTCAAGGCGGCGGTGTCACGCTCAAAGAAATCAAAGATATCGCAAAAGACGGGAATATATCTCAAGATACCGCCACAAAACTCTTTAACGAAATGCAGAAAATCCAAGAACCCGATAAACCGCATGACATTCAATGGGAAATGCAGCCCAGTTTACCGGAAGATTGGGATGATCACGAAGAATGGGAAAAACACTATCTCTCATTGTCATCCAGTACCTTTTTGGACAAACATGAAGACGATTTATTGGCCCCCTTTTCAGAGGTTTGGGAAATTTACGAACAAATGCTCACCTTCATGGAATCTAATGAGAAAAGCTTATGGTTTCCCGGCTGTGGTTTTTCCTACTTACCCAAACTGTTTGCTGAATGCGGTTTTCGTGTACATGCCACTGACATTTCAAAAACCGCTATTCAATTCCAACAAAATCTGAATGTGGCACACCTGAAAAAGGAAATAGAAACATTACATCAAGAAAATACTTCACCAGAAGAAGACGCTTCCCTGAAACGCGGCCTATTTGAATATGCGTTGCATGATTTTAGAACGCCCTATCAAGAAAGTTATTTTGATGTCATTTTCAATATTCATGCGATTGAAGGATTTTCGCCTAATAGCATGGAAAAAGTGGCGCAAGTACATTGCGCAGCTCTCAGGCCCGGACGTTATGCGTATTTTTTCACGAAGACTGTACATCAAGAAAAGCGGGATGAAATAGAAGCGTGCTTAGCACAAAGCGGTTTTTTTATGCCGGGATTTGAGCTCAAAAAGTCGTTTCTTGAAAGCCTTCAGGAAACTGGTATTACCAACATTATCTTTATGGGAGGGCACCCCATTATTGAAAGAGTTGGGGAATATCAACACAATGACACAAAATGGTATGAAGATATGGATCGACTGGACAACCTTTTTCAAGAATACCGCGCAAAATCAAAAACCTCATACGAAGAGATTCCTTTTGGGCGCAAAGTAGCGGTTGTGGTTGAGCCAACGGAATAGCTTTTGTAGGGTGGGCTGCGCGAGCCGAAGGCCAGCTTCGCAAAACCCACCATTTATGACTGCGCCAGCCGAGGAACCTATTTTCATCAACCCACCTTATCCATCAGGAGCATAACAAAATGGACATAAACACAACGCAAGATGTGAGCATCTCAGGTTATGTAAGAAACAACGTCGTCATTTTTGATGACAAGATTCAATTGCCTGAAGGGATTAAAGTCAATGTGATCGTGCCTCGTCGTGCCACGAACTCTTCCGGTTTGTGTGGCATTTGGAAAGATGATCGGGAAGTGGCAGAAATTGTTAATGACATCATTGCCTCAAGAACAATGGGGAGGGAATCACAATGATAATGTACCTATTTGATACAGACACGATTATTTATTGGCTAAATGGCAACCAAGAGATTGAGCAGAAAGTAGAAGCGGTTGGATTGGATCGTATCGCTTATTCGATCATCTCACAAGCAGAACTGTATTTTGGTGCTTACAAATCAAATTATGTCAAAGAAAATCTTGATAACATCGAAATATTATCAGAAAAATTGGCGATATTACCGTTTGAAGACAAAGCCGCAGATCGATTTGGTCAGATCAAATCAGATTTGAAAAAGCAAGGCTTGATTATTTTGGATGCCGATATCATGATTGCGTCCATTGCTTTGGCATACAACTTGACATTAGTAACCAATAATGTCAAACATTTCAATAGAATACCTGATTTACGTCTTGAAACATGGAAAACAGAATAAAAAGGAGCAGCGTTAGGTTAGTTTTTTCGGGTTCACATGCGCTTACGTGTGAACCCATTTAATATAGATATTCAGCGATTTGGTGGGTTTAGCGTAGCTTCCTTCGTATAACGAAGTGCTACCCACCCTACGAAACGATCCTTTTCGGCGATTGAGCGGCTTTCCCCTTATTTATTCAAACCCCCCCCACATCCTTACAAACTTTGCTATAAGCATAACTCGTATCGACGTGTGATAAAAAAGGTTCACCACAATAAGACCAGGGATATTCCGTTGCCTGTTTACCAATCACTTTCAGAAGTTCCCGCGTTTTATTCAGATCACCTTGTTGATAAAAACAAAAGGCAAACATATTCAAAACGTAATAACCTATTTCATCAGGGCGCTCAATCCCTTTGGTATACGCCTCAAATGCCCTATTGATTTCAGTCATGTTTTCCTCTACATGAAAATAGCGTTCATGGGCCAGATCATCATCAGACATTGAATAATAAAGCCATTGTTCAATATGCACCGTCGGAATCAAGCCATAAAGCACATGCCCTTCGGGCAAGTGTTTAACGATAGTTCTGGCAAAATCGAACATCTCTTTTTGACTCCCTCCCCATTTTGGTGTCAAGGCTGTTAACATAGACTGATATCCAAAATAATGATCTCGATCTCGTTTAATCATTTGGACAAAATATTCCCATAACACATCTTGTTCCTGCGATAAACCCATCGTCACTGTGATTAAACTATTGAAAGGTTCAGGATCACTCTCATCAAGAGAAATCGCGTGATAAAAAGCATTTTGTGCCACCGCGAGTCGTTTCCAAAACTCTTCAAACCGAGATATGGGTATCGTATCCGCAGTACTATCGCCTCGCACTTCCCAAGCCTCGGTTACCATCGCATTACCATATAAAATATAAGGCAGCGCATTCTCCGGCTCTTGTTCGAGCCATTTTTCATAATGGGCAGGCTTAAAGTCTTCATCCTCAAGAAAGGAGATCAACAAAGCCCGTTGATCAGGTTTAGCCTGATTGATAATTTCCGTTACCCGCTGCCAGCGTTCTTTTTGAAGCGCATTAGCCAAAACCTGATAACGTTTATTATTAAAATGCTTTTGTATTTTGACAGCCGGTTTCACAAAAAAAGCGATAACATGCAAGAAACCCATGATTATCTTGTGAAGCCAATTCATAAAATAGCGATCAAAATCATGTATCAGCCTAAAAAAGATATTGCTAGGAAAAAAATGATATCCAATCAGAATAAACCCATAAACAGCAGCAACACTTAAAGCCGCCGCGATCAAAGTCGCCGCCATGAGAGACTGCTCAAAAACGGTGAGGAGTACATAAAATATCATCAACAGGAAAGCCGTCCAAAAAGTACCGGATTGATCCTGCTTTTCAACAAATCCAAAAAAAACCGTTAATACAATAAGTAAAATAAAATAACTTAACATCAAATTGTTTACCTCTCGATGTAGGGTGGGTAAGTTCGTTTCGACGCATAGCTTCGATCCGAACTTGCCCACCATTCTTGATCGCTTGCCCACCATCCTTGCTACTCGCTTGCCCACCATCCTTGCTCATGATTATGACTCAACCCCCCAACGTGCTTTAACCTCCTTTTGATGTAAAGCCAACCATTGCAGCGCGATAATCGCAGGCGCAAAACGAATTTTGCCACTCTGTAACCTATCCAAAGCCTCAGAAAAAGAAATCAAATGAACTTGAATATCCTCATGTTCAGAGGCCACACCATGAATCCCAGCGGCCTGAGTGGCATCGACTCGTCCACAAAAAAGGGCCGTCGTTTCAGTGGTACTGCCAGGACTCACAAAAAATTGACAAATAGGCATAATATCAGAAACCGGGCAACCCATTTCTTCTATCGCCTCTCGGTATACCACATCGCTTGCGCTTTCACCTGGCTCCAAAATACCCGCCACGATTTCCCAAAGCCAAGCGCCATTAGCATCATCTAGGGCACCAGGGCGAAATTGTTCAATCATCACCACTTGATCGAGAATGGGATCATAAGGCAAAATAGCGGCCGCATGGCCCCGTTCCAACACTTCGCGCACTAATTCACTACTCCAACCTCCTGCAAAAAGTGTGTGTTTAAGCCGATAGCGTACTAATTTAAAAAAACCTTCATAACACATTGTTTTTTCTAAAATTTTAATCTCTTTTGGAACGGTAATCGTAGACATGATTTAATTGTTTCGATAAAATAGATAGATGCTAAAGACGCTAAAGACGCTGTCAAAAAAAAATCGAAGCGTCTCTTGCGTCTCTTGCGTCTCTTGCGTCTCTTGCGTCTCTTGCGTCTCTTGCGTTATAAATAAAATACACCTAGAGCGAACCTTTGTTATCGCCCTCAATCTTATATGTTGAACATTTGAACACCAAAAATTGAATATTAATTATTAGTTTTTTATTATATCATAGCTCGTATTAAGCATTTTAAAGGAAAATCGCTCATGAAACACAGTTTGATCAAACATCATGCTTTACAACTCGTGATCCTGGCCGCCCTATGGCTAGGCCTCAGTTTAACGCCCTGTTACGCACAGATTGATACAACCTACTACGCTTTCGTTATGCACAAACTGGAAGGCGAAGACTTCTGGAAAACCTTCTACGACTTTCCCAAATTACGCCCAGGCGTTTATCGTTTTCAAATTGTCATAGACTCCACGCCCCCATTTCACAATGGGCCACCACAATGGTATGCCTTGCACCGAGAATTTCAGTTTGTCACCGATCCACAAGGGGGTGTCAAAGTGAATAGCCAACATCCCTTAGATGAAAAACAGGCCAACTTGCCCCGCTCAGAAGAAGCCAATAACTGGAAAAATGCCAGAAAAGACCAGTTACAACCCCTCATACAATATATGAAAAATGAACAGCGACTCGGCTTCCCAGATCCAAATCTCATGCGTTTTCTTCTCCTGAAAAACGCAGTACAAGAATCTTGGCAATTGGGGGATAAAACTTATCGTCTCTACCGAATGCATTATTTCAATGCCGGTAGTCTTCTTGATGAAGAGTATAAATCGGCACTGTCACGCTTTATCAACCCAAGTGAAGTCGCCTCCACTGATTTTAAACAGCTCAAAAAATGGGTAGACAGCCAAGACAGTTTTACATTAGCACAATACGTAGAAAGCCCAGGCGAAAAACATCAGGCCTTTTACGGACATTTTCAGACTTGGTTTAACCAGTGGTTCGATATATATGAGATTCCATCTCCCGCCTCTAACCAAAGCAGTTTTACATGGTATTATTGGATATTGCTTGTCTTGGTTATTGCGATTATCCTCTTTTTTGTGGCGAGTTCATTTGGATTTATGCTGCCTGAAAAACTGCGGCAGATTCGGCGGCATTTTCGTCAACATGATGAACATTCCGCATCCTTTTTAAGCGATAAACCCGTCTCCTCTCAACATTATATACCCCGTTCAGGCGAAAAACGGGCTGCGGCTAAGACGACAGCCCCTGTTTCTCCAGCATCTGTGTCGAAAGAAGATTTTGACTCTTTAAGGGATGAATTTGAACAATTTCGGGCAATGCAAGAGAGACAACTGAAACGAAACGAATTGTCCAAAGAAAAAGTGATAAACATTGTCAAAGATGAATTTTTTTCTCAATCCCATCAACTGGAGACTCAGTCGTCAACGCCTGAACAGTTGTTGATAAGGGATACCAATGAACCCAGCTTCAAAAAATGGGAAAACAAACCGGATAATACAAAAGAGACTCATATCTTTGAACGCACCCTGATACCGGTTGAAGATATCCAACAGGCATTAGAGAAACACCTGCCTGAAATCTTATCTCAACAGATGTCAATGTTATATCAAAGTCAGGATTTCAGTGACTTGGTTAAAAACCAAGTTGAACGCTACCTGAATGATACTTTTAAAAAGGAATTAGAAAAACAGCTACTGCGCTATGCACAAAGCTATTGGCATCAATACCTGAAAGATAAAAAGAGCAAAACGCCACAAGCTGCTGAGACAAAGGCGAAAAACAAAAAGGGAGAGCAAACAACTCCCCCGGCGCCCTCATCATCGAGTACCTACAACGTGAAAGAAATCAAGGCCCTCTTATTGAGCATGAAAGCCGTAGATGAAGCGGCCTTAAATCGCTTAGACACCAGCGTCGAACCTTGTATTTTTATGACGAATATGGTATCGAATTGCCTCAAACTGAATCAGCCCATCACCCAATATCAGCAGCTATCAAACGCCATAGAAAAATTAACCAGTGGCAAAATAACGTTGCTGATTCCCAATGTGGGAGACGAAATCCTTGAAGAAGAGAACAATGTGGTAGGCCATCAAACAGTTACAAACGGAGTCTTGGATGTTGTGGCAACCTTAATCCGCCCTGGCGTAAAATGCGACAAAATTGTTCGACGTAAAGCAGATGTCATTCAGAACAAATGAGAGTGATTATTTTGTTTGATCAGATATGATATTTATTGATCTTGTAGGGTGGGTAACGGGTTTTTGTTGCCCACCATTTCAGAAAGGCAACTCCCAAATAATTAATATACACTGATTGATTGCCCTACATGCGCTGTTGTAGGGGTAATCCCTCGTGGTTACCCCATTATTGGTATTTTGATTTTTTGGATTTCCCAAATGGAGTGCAAAATTTATTTTGCGTCAGAAATGGAGTGCAAAATTTATTTTGCAAAAACCGCACTCAAGTTGGAACGTAAAAACGGCAAATTAAAACGCTTGAAATTTCTAAACGCTTACCATTCAAAAATATTTTCCATAGATAAATGAATATCCATGCGCGTATCAATGATCTCTGTTGCTTCCGTGCCAAACGTTTTAAAATCATTGGGTGCCGAATAAACGGTGATGGATTCTGTCGCGGGTACGACTAACCAACACGATTTAACCCCCAAAGCAAAAAAGGCATCAAATTTGCCCTGAATCTCATTAATCGTTTGTTTAGGCGACAAGATTTCAATCACCAACGACGGCATTTGTGGCATTTTCATGAGATCGCGTCCCTTTTCTGTTGGACGTGAGGCCTTTTCTTTGTCATAAATACAAATATCGGGTATCAATTCATCTTTCGCTTTCAGCCCAAATTGACTTAAATCTATCTGGCTCGCATCTAAACTTAACTCAACCAATGTTCTAAACCGTTTATCATTAGAAAGCAATGCAGTCAGTTGTGATTGAGCAAGACTGTGATTGAATGATCCCATTGTGTACCTCTCTTCTTCATCTAATTCTAACAGCATATACCCTCCTAACGCATTTTCAGCCAAATTTTCGTTCCAAATTTATTTTGCAGTAATAAATAACTTTTCAGAGCGTCGTTTAGCTTCGCTAAACGACGCTCTGAAAAAGAGACGCAAAGATTTGTTTTGTAGATCAGCCTCTTTAACGCCTTTTGCGTCTTTTGCGTTTATTTCTTTTTCTTCTAGCGCCATTACAACAAAAAACTTAAAATAAAAACATTAACATTAAGGGGCAGGCAACAAAAAAAACGTTACCTGCTCCCTACAAATCTGATTTTAAATTTATACCACGGCCTCTTGCCATTCAATGGGTTTAATAAATTGATATTCCTGATATTTTTCATGGTCATTGATGATGTGCCATAAATCCATTTTTAACTGCATGTTTAACCAATATTCAACACTGGTACCAAAAAGTCGGCTTAAACGCATGGCCATATCAGATGTAATCCCTTTTTGGCTATCAACAATTTCATTAATCCTTTGGACGGGCACACCGATCCTCTCAGCCACTTGTTCTGAGCTTAGGTTAAGGGGTTGCATAAACTCTTCTAAGAGCATTTCACCAGGGGTAAAAGGTTTGCGTTTAGTGATGTTCATAACATAAACTCCATTTTAGTGAGATTTTGGAAATGAGCATTAATGATATTGCTCCAGTGAAACATCATAAATGCTACCCTCAGACCATCGAAAAATCAAACGCCAAGGGCCATTGACTCGTATTGCCCAATACCCGTTGAGATTTCCAGTCAATTGATGAAGATGATTGCTTGGCGGATTTTGCAAATCCTCTATACAAGTGGCTAAATCCATAGAGTCAAGTTTCATAAGAAGACGACGTTTTAAATTCGTTCTAATCTTTCCGCACTCATCCTCTCGCCAACACCGTTCTAAAGCCTTGTCTTTAAAACTGTTAATCATAAAACGCTTCCCTTTTTATACCGGCAATGCCTAACGGATAAGCTCGCGCCATGGTTTCTAAGGAATGTTGTCGTGCAGCTTGTTGTTCAGATGAAAGTTGACGGGTTTGAACATCAAGCCAGTCTTTATAATGCTCAGGAATAGGTATCATCCTATCGTGTGATTTCGATGTAAATTCAATGGCTTGCATTATGATTTCCTCAGTTGTTTGTTAATGATGTGATAGAACGCCTCATGTACTGATTGTCATGATTTTCGCTGATTAATTTATTTTTTGCGTTGCGCTTTTTTTCAACACAGAGTACACAGAGGGCCACAG
>QNEL01000326.1 GCA_003645185.1 Candidatus Parabeggiatoa sp. nov. 3 | reverse complement strand
GAGACGCGATGCTCGCGTCTCATCGCGAAGCGTCTCTACATAACAACATCGCGTCATATTGTAGAGACGCGATGCTCGCGTCTCATCGCGAAGCGTCTCTACATAACAACATCGCGTCATATTATAGAGACGCGAGCATCGCGTCTCTACATAACAACATCGTGTCATATTATAGAGACGCGAGCATCGCGTCTCTACATAACAACATCGCATCATATTATAGAGACGCGAGCATCGCGTCTCTACATAACAACATCGCATCATATTGTAGAGACGCGATGCTCGCGTCTCTGGCTCGCGTCTCTGGCTCGCGTCTCTACATAACAACATCGTGTCATATTATAGAGACGCGAGCATCGCGTCTCTACATTCATTTGTAGGGTGGGTATTCGCAGTGCGGAACCGAAGGTCAACGAAGTTAAACCCACCGAGCGCCATGAATTGGGTAATGTGACATTAATGAGGTTGAATTATGGCAATGTACAATCCCCCGCATCCAGGCGAAGTGATAAAAGAAGACATTCTCAAACCACTTGGATTATCTGTAGCAGAAGCCGCACAACATTTGGGTGTGAACAAAGAAATCCTTTTTCATCTCTTAAATGAAGAATGTGCGTTAACACCTGAAATGGCTTACAGGCTATCGCTTGTGTTCAAGCCTTCTAGCGAGTCTTGGCTCAGACAACAAGCTGCCTATGATATTTGGCAAATTAAGCAACATGCTTCAGAGATTCACGTCATTCCACTTAATAAGTATGCTCATTTAAATTTAAAACAGCCAAGTCACGAACTGCGCCACGGTTAATTGTAGAGCGATAGCTAAAGCCGCTCATTCCTAATCTGTATCATCACACAGCCTTTATATTTAATTGTTAGGAAACCACATCAAGTTGAATAAGTCGTAAAACTTTCTCATCACAAGCCCCATTTTATTTTTAGAATGTTGATGCTTGTTTTATTATGTGGATTAGCCTATATTGAACTTCGGCGCAATTTTCGTTCCAAATTTATTTTGCGTCTTTTTACGTTCCAAATTTATTTTGCATCTTTTTACGTTCCAAATTTATTTTGCTTCGGTGCAATTGGAGTGCATGTTATTTTAATCTTATCTTTCAACCGCGGAAATTAAGAGAGGAAAATTTATGGTAGTGAAAACACCCTTCAACTGGCTGACATGGTTAGTATTTTTGGCTGTGTCCAGTCTGTTGATATCCAACGCTTATGCTGGCGGTGTTTTGAGTGCTGGCATGGAGCATGTCTGTGGTATAAAAGACGACAGCACCTTAATATGCTGGGGCAGAAATCACATCAATCAGGCCGATCCGCCTGAGGGGACTTTTACGCAAGTGAGTGCAGGATTTAATTTCAACTGCGCCCTCAAAACAGACGCTTCATTGGCGTGTTGGGGACAAGATACTGCTGGTGAAACATCGCCTCCGCCTGGTCAATTTATTCAAGTTGAAAGTGGATATGAGCACGCCTGTGCATTAGGCTATGATGGCGTACCTATTTGCTGGGGCAGTAATAGGAGCAATCAAGTGGACTTCCTGCCCGGCCCTTTTCAACAAATCGCTTTAGGTTTAGATCACAGTTGCGGCTTAAAAGCCGATGGTACGGTAGCCTGTTGGGGTAGTGACAAAAAAGGACAATCCACTCCCCCCGCAGAGACGACTTTTTCCTCTATTTTTGCTGGGGGGACAACAACTTGTGGCATAAAAACCGACGGGCTTACAATTTGTTGGGGAAATAAGAATAGATCATACGGGTATTTAACTCAAATTGATTTTGCTGTTGCTGACAATAATCTATGTGGCTTAAAGATAGATAATACACTCAGTTGTCCGTCAATGAGTGGCGTGCCTCATGATGTATTTACTGATGTAACAACAGGTGGTGCTATTACTATGTTTTATGAGTCTACTCTTAACTATATATTTGCTTGTGGTATAAAAACAGATGGTTTAGCCGCTTGTTGGGGAGATAATGAATATAATAAAGCTACACCGCCGGATGATGTTGTTTTTATGCAATCACCATCAAAACCATCAGTTCCACCCAAACCCGATCCAAACGACACTACTTCCTATAGTTTATTCTTCACTGATCTCAAACCGCTCTACAATATCGGCGATACCATCAAAATCGACTTAGTAGAAAGCTTGCAAGTGAACCGTTTTGAGCGCGTTGACTTATGGGTCGTCATTAAGATGCAGAATGGTTCTTTGCTCTATATGACACCCGTTCCCGCAGACTTATTAAGCCTTTCTCAACAGCCTTTTAAGGAATCTTTAGAATTTTCAGAAAAGACTACTCGTATTTTAACCTTTGAAGTGATACCTGGCTTGGGTGGCGAGTATACCGTTTATGCCGCGTATGTCGAAGAAGGTAAAAATCCCATGAAAGATAGTTTCTTGGTACTCAAATCGAATATAGCGAGCGTCAAAGTGGTGTTAAATAATGAATGAGCTTCAGCGTTCCTCTTTGTTGAGTTTGTGAAATTGGAGTGCAAAATTTATTTTGCGAGATTTACGTTCCAACTTTAGTTTGCGGAATTTTCGTTCCAAATTTATTTTGCGAGATTTACGTGAAGTTGGAAGGCCGACTATAGATTTTCTAGATCATTATTTTCAAAAAAAGGGCGAACACGTAGGTTCGCCCTAGGCTGTTGACTGAGAGCTTTTTTTGAGCCGTTTTTTTCATGCTGCTTTGGTGTTTGTCAAAGGCCTTAAAAATACCCAGTAAAAAATAAGGCTTAAAAACCCCCAAGGGGTTGAATGTGAATAGCCCCAGGTGGAACCTGGGGTTCCAAAAAAAAAACTTAACGGTAGCAAAGTTTAATGTGAATGATAGCCGTTATAGAATCAATTTATTTATATTTTTCAACCCGTTATAATAATTCATGTTCAACCCCTTCAGGGTTGAACTTTTTACGTTACATTTTCCCCAGGTTCCACCTGGGGCTATTCACATTTTCAGGCTAAAATTTCGCGGAGCGAAATTTTAGCCTGAAAACCCCTTCGGGGTTGCAACCCTTCGATATCGGGGTGATTTGAGAAACACCAAATCAGCATGAAAAAAAGAGGCCAAAAAAAGCTCTCAGTCAACACCCTAGGTTCGCCCCTACATTGGCCCGTAGGGGCGAACCTACGTGTTCGCCCTGTTCTGGCTCCGATCAAAAAACAGTGAGGTAAACAAATGTACTGTCCAAAATGCAACCAACACTATAGAAAAAAATATAGCAATATACGCCTATGTGCTTGTGGCTACAGTTTTGTCTTTGGACACAATGATATCATAAAAGATCGTCTCATGTTGTTCCTAGAGAGAAAAGCCAGCCAAAATGGAACCCATTATTTTACGATGGATACGCTTTATGCTGTCTATCAAAAACTCCAGATTAAGCCTTTTCCAAGTGTGAAAAGAACAACGCTAAGTCAAAATGCTTTAGCTCAGAAATATCAACGTTGGCAAAAGCATTCTAGTTTAAGGAGTGACAAATTTATTGAGAAGCCCAGTCTGCAACAACCTGAAAACCCAATCGGAGAAGAAGTTTTTGAGTATGGTGTTGAGCAGATTATTGTTGTTGATGAGCCTTTAACAGTTGATTTGTTCGTTAAAAACAATAAACACCTTAATAAAAAAGCTGTGATCATCTCATCTGAGGGTTATCCGGCCTATTTAAAACCGCATTTACAAACTCTATTGCAAAAGCAACCGAATATTAAAATCGGCTTTTTGCATAAACCGCTGATGACGCTGATTGTTCATGATTTTCGCTGATTAAATCTCTGATGATTTTAAGATAAATTTGAACACGAAGAATTAATTTGTGCTGAGAGTTATGAAATAAACGCAAAAGACGCAAAAGACGCAAAAGACGCAAAAGAGACGCAAGCGTACTCAATAGACTTTGCGCCAACATGAGGTTTTAATAATGGATGGTATTTTCGGTTTTTTTGGCAATCCGGCTCCGACTGTTTTTCGGCAAATGCACAATAATCTATCGCATCGGGTGGGCCATAAAATCCAAGAAATTCAAACAGATAATGTCAGTGTGGGCTACGGTTGTTCTCGAACGGTTCACTGGCAACATACTGCTGAAACGGGTTTGGCCACTCAAAACAATATCACTTTGGCGGTTTGCGGTTTTTTTACCAATACGGCACAGCAATACACCCCTGAGCAATTAATCACGGCATATCAGAATCAAGGTATTGGGGCCTTATGCCAATTACAGGGTAGTTTTTTGATTGCGCTGTCTCAGGGTGAAGAAGGTTATTTAATACGCGATGGGGCAGGGCAGCGAACTGTTTATTATAGTCAACAAGATGGACGATTATTTTTTGCTGTCGAACCTAAAGGGATTCATCAAATAAGCGCTTTCCAACGACGACTTAATCCCGATGCGCTGATTCAATACTTGTCTTTTAGTTTTGTTCCGGGTATCAATACGATGTTAGCGGATTTGTATGAGTTGCCACCGGGGCATTATTTACACTGGCAAAATGGGCTATCGCCATCACGTTTGCACCGCTATTACCCGTTTGAATCTGTCAACAAACAGGCGCGTTCAGAAACAGAATGGATTGAACGATTTCAAGAAACGTTTTCTAACTGTGTGGCGGATCGTCGTGTTTCACAACAGGAAATCGGGGTATTCCTTTCCGGTGGCATGGATTCCAGTGTCGTTACCGCTGAATTGTTTCGCCAACATGATCGTCAATTACACACTTTTTCGCTGCATTTTGGACAGACTTATCACAATGAATTGAAATTTGCAGCCGCAGTGGCTGAACGCTGCAATACAAAACACCCTGTTTTTGAGATCACGCCTAAACACTTTTTGCGACGTTTACGAGAAATCTTATGGCATCTTGATGATCCCATTGGTGATCCCATTACCCTGCCTAATTATGAACTGGCTTCTTATGCGCGTGAGGAAGTTGATTGGATATTCAATGGAGAAGGCGGTGATCCGTGTTTTGGCGGGCCTAAAAACTACGCGATGATGTTATTGCATTGGTATGGGGAATCAAAAAGGCCTCCTTTTTATCAAGAAGAAGCCTATTTAAACGCTTTTAAACGCGCTTACAGTGAACTGGATCAGTTATTGACACCCGATTTTGCGAAACACTTTAATCGCGAAAAACAGCTTTATGCCGTATTAACCCCCTTTTTTAAAAGTGAAAAGCCGACTGGTTATCTTGATAAACTCATGGCGATGAATATTCGTTTGAAAGGGGCCCATTTGATCTTGCCTAAAGTAGATCGAATGCTCGGCGCTAACGGATTTTATTCACTTTCCCCCCTATTTGATGAACGCATGATTGAACTCAGTTTTGCCATGCCGTCTACTTTGAAATTGGCAGGAGGGGATGAAAAAGTGATTATGAAACAAGCCTTTAAAAAGCAGTTACCTTCTCGGATTTTAACTCGCTCCAAAGTGGGTATGCGTGTGCCCGTGAATTTTTGGTTTCAGAATGAATTGAAACAATATACTCGGCATATTTTTAGTCGAAATGCTATCACCCGCGCCGGTATTTTTAATTATGAACGCATCAAGCAACTGATGGAATATAACACCGGTGAAAATCATCCACGCTATGGGCTCAAACTTTGGATGCTATTAACCTTTGAAATGTGGAGAAGAAGGATCATCGAAAATGAAGAATGACAACGAGGAAAACAATATGAGCCAGTTTGAAAAAAACACAGTCGATGCGGCTCAAATTCAGGCACTTTATCGGGTGCATTATTTCAATGCCTCGGCCGTTTTTGAAGCACCAGAAGATCATGCTTACTATTTCAAAACGTTCATAGGGCCGCACCAAATATCGGTTGAGCGTGGCGATTGTGTTTATTTTTTGACGACAGACACGGCCTTCTTGAAACGTGGCCCGTGTCAAATCGACTCTCAGCATTGTGCAACCATTGTGCGTGGATTTATGCCGGCTGAACGGAGTTGTTCATTAGCCGGATTACCGGTATTGCCCTACGTGAATGGCTGTTCCACAAAACAACTCTTCGCGCCACCACGCCCCGGCGATCCCACATTACAATATCTTCAAATTCCTCCCCATAGCGCCGAACAAGCACATCATATTCATTCCACCACTCGCGTTGTCTATACGTTATCGGGAAAGGGAACGAGTATCGTTGGTATGGAAGGGTTGACGGTTAAAGAAGACTTGACACCGGGCAAGGTGTGTATTTTAGAGCCGATGTGTCCGCATCATTTTGAGACACCTTATGGCGAACCATTGGTAGTTGTGCCACTGCATGTTTTTTCGGCAACGTCTGGCGTTGAAACGATGCATCCGATGTTTAATGGGACTTATTTGATGAATCAAGGTAATTGATAACGAGAATTTTCAAACTCAAGTTTGCATCGGTGCATCGCTATTTTCACACTCATACCTTTAATAGCTAGCACAACGAAACTTTGTTCACGAAGCGTGTAAGAAATTAAGAAATGGCCACGAAATCACTTCCCGTTTTATAGATTTTTAGGGGAGAACACGCAAGGGCAGCCCCTACATATACCTTGTAGGGGCTCGCCTTTCGTGTTCGCCCTTTTGTTTTGGTTGTCGCCACTTTGTAACCAAAAGAAACTCGCAAAATAAATTTTGCACTCCAAGAGGGCCGCAAAATAAATTTTGCACTCCAAGAAACTCGCAAAATAAATTTTGCACTCCAAGAAACTCGCAAAATAAATTTTGCACTCCAAGAGGGCCGCAAAATAAATTTTGCACTCCAAGAAACTCGCAAAATAAATTTTGCACTCCAAGAAACTCGCAAAATAAATTTTGCACTCCAATCGCGCCTATGCAAAATAAATTTTGCACTCCAATCGCGCCTATGCAAAATAAATTTTGCACTCCAATCGCGCCTATGCAAAATAAATTTTGCACTCCAATCAGGCAGAAGCAAAATTTATTTGACTTCTTGGAGTGCAAAATTCATTTTGCGTCTTTTTTACGTTCAAAATTTATTTTGCGTCTTTTGGAATGCCTGTTATTTTGCGAAGGCCTGATTGAGATAATGACCTTTTTTTGGGAATGCGCCCATTAAGAATAGAACGCAGATTATGGCCTGATTGAACTGATTGACGCGGATTTTAAAAATTTAAGATGAAACTTAGCGTCTTAGCGGCTTGGCGTGAGATAAAAATCTCACGCTTCGAGCCAAGGCGCTAAGAGTAGAATAGGTAGAGAGCGATAGCTACACTGTCTATACTGTCCACCGTTATAATTTTCGTATTGGGTTAGTCACCACCACCTGACTTGAGCTTAATAACCCCCGCACTTTTAATCGCACCCAAGCTTCGCTAATGACGGGCTGATCGTTGTAGGGTGGGTAACGTGGTTGCCCACCATTGAAATCTACCCATTGTCAAAAGGGCAAAATAAGCATAACGCAAGAGGCGCAATAGACGCAAAGAGTTCGATTTTTCAGAGAAACTTCTTTAGCGTCTTTAGCGTCTTTAGCGTCAAAGCGCGTTTATTTCTTTTATTGCTGTAAAATTAACCTGTTTTCCCTCTAATATTGTTTTAAGTTGTTGTTTGAGTATTTCAAAATCGTTCATTTTTTAACTTGCGGCCCGATTTTCGTTCCAAATTTATTTTGCAGCCCTCTTTTCGTTCCAAATTTATTTTGCGTTGTTGGAGTGCAAAATTTATTTTGCGGCATAGTACAACGGATCAGGGGATTAAACGGATTGATGAGTGGGCATTTTTTCTATTCACGGGGTAGCGATGCTGAAACGCGATGCAGAGACGCGATGCATCGCATCTCTACCCATCAAAACACCTCACAACCAATCCGATCAATCCGATGAACCGTTGTACTTAACTCCAAACAACCATATTGCCTCACCCATACAACTGATGACAAAAAACATTCAACTCTCAATTGATGACATCAAACATCAAGATTCTGCTTTTTACTTAATGGGGAAAATCGTCACAGACGATTTTCACACTATACTGGCACAATCCTTATCAGAACTATGCTTTTTGCAACCTCTGTTGGTTTATCAAGATCAACAAGGTGCCTATCATTTACTAGATGGCTTTAGTCGTTTAGCTATCGCCAAAAAGCAAGCTTTGACAACCGTACCCTGCCACATTTTACCACCAGAAACGGCATTAACCACTTTATTGAATTTGTTATTAATAGAACAGTATACGACAATTCAATCCAGCTTAATCGGACGAATTGATTTTATTGCTTTAGCATTAGCGCGAGGCATGGATCGTGCGCGGCTATGCCGCGACTTTTTACCCCGTTTAGATTTTCAAGGGCATGAAAAAGTTTTGCGTCAATGTGAAGCCATATCGCATTTACCAAAAGAGGTGCTTGATTTTTGTCAAGAGAAAAATTTTGCCATGCGTCAATGCCTCGCCTTGACACGACAACCCAAAACGTTATTACAAGAAGTGATGACTTGGCGAGAGCAGTTGAATTTAACCGCCTCGATTATTGAAGAATTATTAAGCCATATCAATGACTTATTGCGTAGTCGCGCTCAAGATATGGCCACGTTTATGGCCTCAAAAGAAATCGCTGAGATTTTAAATTCAGAGTATCCTAAACAGGAGAAAACCCGTTTATTAAGACAATTGCTAAAAAATTGGCGTTATCCCATTTTGAGCGAAGCTCAGAACAATTTACAAACGATTTATCAGCACATGCCCTTACCTGAAGAAACGCTTTTGAAATGGGATGAAAGCTTAGAACGTCATGAATTAACCTTGCAACTCAAAGCGCGTTCAGTCAATGAATGGCAACAGCGAATAGGAGCATTGCAAAATCAATCGGTTATTGAAGGTGTTGAACAGCTTTTGAGGCAATTGTAGTGAAGCAATGGTTTGAGTATTGGGTGGTTAGTCACCACCACCTGACTTGAGCTTTTAGACAACTGCTTTCACGCTTTCACTTAACAAGTTTCGCTTCGCTGTACTTTAGCGTGAAAAAGATTTTGCGCGCAAAATCTTTGGCGTGAAAAG
>QNEL01000325.1 GCA_003645185.1 Candidatus Parabeggiatoa sp. nov. 3 | reverse complement strand
GTTAGATACATTTTTTGGCAACCCCAGGTTGCCACCTGGGGCTATTCATATTCAACCCCTTCGGGGTTGTGCAGTTTAATTTTGATTGATTTTTTGTACGTCATGAGACTGGGAAACGCTATATTCTAAAAATCTATATCAAATAAATCACGGTTTTTCATGGCACAAATCACAACTGACTTGTTGGCCTTTTTCCAAAATCACGGTTTTGTCTTCCACATTGAAAGTGCGTGTCGCGGCCATTTTCGATAACGGGGTGCCTTCTAATTCTTTACCATGACACGCTTGACAACTCTCAGCTTCACTCTGATAAAAATAATAATGCCGGTTTATCCAACGCGAATCGTTGATATTATGTAAACCATGAGGGCCTTTTAACGTCATCTCTAAACTACCCGGTGCATGACAGGTATCACATTCGATAATTGTGCCAGTATGCCCTTGTAATTGGATCGCTGTCAAATTGTCGTTAGCAGAGATATCCGCATTCGGCCAGATGGCATGAGTGCTGCCATGACAGCCTTCACAGGCTATCTCGTTATGCCCGTGACTGTTACGGAATAAGGTATTTTCGTTTTCTGCAAAACGTTTATTTTCTGCGAGTAGCGGAGAAGCCGAATCATCGCCCGTTCGATAAGTCTGCATTAAGCGAATACCGTCTTCGTGAAAAACGAGCCCTTCTCCGTCCAAATGATCGACGGCATCTCCAGTATGACAGGATTGACAACGGGGCAAATCAAGCCAAGGGCGACGTGGGCTACCATCATGGCTGCCATCAAGACTACCGCCTTTTTGTAAGGGGAATTTTCCACCGACTGCCAATAAGCCACCGTGACAGGCCGTACAGGTTAAACCAGCCGATTTCATTGCACCACGTTGACATTGCGTCGTCTTACCGGGATGGCAGTTATAACAACTTTGTTCTACAGGCACTGTGTTACCGGTTGGTATGATAGGATTGCCTTTCGCATCACGTAGTTCACCATGAAAAAGGTGCATCACTTGGGATAACGTTGATTTGCCCTGTTGTTCACCTTGTGGGCCTTTTTTCTCTAAATCCAGTGCAGGTGAATAATGGCAACCGGCACAAAGTACCGGCGTATTCTTTTGTAATTGCGTTTCATGCTGTTTATCGTGCAATATTAAAATATTGCGCTTAGTTTGTATTTCTAAATCAGCCTCAGTTGCCCAAGCCACATCCGCATCATTCGCAGCCATTTTCCCGCTGGCATGACAAGTGTCGCAACTGACTTCGGTGGAAACGGGTACCACCACATCGGTTGCACCTAACGGCTCTCCCGTTTTTTTATCATAAGCACTGATCCGTAACATCTGATAAGGATTCATTTGCCCCATATCATCTGTCGGTACAATAGGAATCCCTTCAGCACTAAACCAGTCTTGTTCAGCATTATGATGTAACGGTTGTTCACCAGGCTGATCTGGATGATCCGCTGGCATATATAAACCCGTTAAACTCTCACCGGGTGGCAACGGAGCCCCAAATAAGCCTTCGGCATATTGCCAAAAATTAGTTTTAGCGAGGCTACTCGAATTGATAGAACCTTTGCGATCCGTTATGGCGGAATAACGCACTTCTACTTCATCCGCATCCAGTAATTCAGGTTCGCCATCGCTTCCTTGTCCCACCACTTGTGCATTCACAATATTAAACGGTGGCAGGATGCTAAAAACAGAAAAGTCACTATCCATGCAGTGCATGCCCAAATCGTTAAAAGGGAGTACCCGCACTTTTTGAGGCAAACCTACGCTGAAACTCAAGAAATTCAAGCCATTACGGCCACCTATCCAATTTTTATCATTAAGCGGATCAGTGTCAGCTTGTGTCACGATTTGATAAAGCGGATAGTTCCCAGGGGCCAAGCCTTTCCCATCAACCGAGAACAATGGGTATTCACCTTGAAAGGTTTCATTTGGCTTAAATGGGGTGGGAATTTCTGTTAAAGCGATGCCTTGAGCATTTTGAGTTAAAAACCGCAATTGCCCATTTATGATGGTAGCCAGATACAGATCACCCGATTCAGGGCTATCAAATCGCAGCTTAGCGACGATTTTGTCATCATCGCCTTGTAGCACAGGTTGAGGAGTATATAATTCACTACTCCAAGCTGACAGGCTGGCTGTCAGTAAGCAGATTGCTACTGTCCAGTTTTTCATTGTTAACGTGTTTCCAAGAGAAGGAGAAGAAAGAGGTGGGAAGGGGGAAGATTTTGGCAGAGAAATAACGACAGGGATTCGATATAAGAAAGGATAAACCCTTAAACAAATCGAAGTCGTAGGGGGGTTATCCATTCTTATATCAAATCCATGTAGTTGTTAGGGGTTATCCATTCTTATATCAAATCCCTGTAGTTTGGGTTATCCATTCTTATATCAAATCCCTGTAATTAGGGTAATCCCTTGTGGTTACTCCAATTCAATAAATATCATGCGTCGTATTGTAAACATTGAATTTACCCGTCGGCGTAATCAAGCGTTTATCCTTGATAACGTGTTTCAGTTCACGAGTTTTGTCATCCACAATCACAATCGCAGACACCTGCGCCTTGTTATTCCAAATGGAGAACCAAACTTCATCACCGTCTTTGTTGAACTCTGGATGCACAACACGCTTCGCCCCTTCATCCAAATCAGCCCATTGGGCAATTGGTAACACCTCATAACCTTTATCCAAGTTATCGATATCAAATACCGCAACGCTTTGCCTTTCTTCCGTACTGGGATTTAAGGGCGTATCCACATAGAGATTCTTTGAATTAGGATGTGTCTTAATAAACAAAGAACCACTCGCCTTACCTTCCAGCGTCTCTACCACTTTCCAAGCCGATTCAGGATGATTTTCTGGATCAGTACCAATCAGGGATATCGTCGCATCACCTAAATGACTGGTTAACCACACTGGCCCGTATTTGGGGTGAACAAAATTCGTGCCACGTCCAGGATGAGGCTTTGTACCCACCTCAATGATTTTTTCCAATTTCCCTTCCTCAGCATCAATAACCACAATCTTATTAGCATTATTGGCCGCTGTCAGAAAATAACGGTGTGAGGCATCCCAACCCCCATCATGCAAAAAGGGCGCAGTCTCAATCGTCGTCACCTTGAAATTCGTCAAATCTTCATAGTTCACCAATAACACATAACCGGTTTCCTTGACATTGACAATAAATTCAGGCCGTTGGTGAGAAGCCACAATCGTCGCAACACGCGGTTCAGGATGATATTTTTCAGTATGCACAGTGACACCGCGGGTAGAAACGAGCTTCAACGGCTCCAAAGTATCACCCTTCATAATGACATATTGAGGGGGCCAGTAATCACCAACAATGGCGTATTTGTCTTCCCAACCTTTGTATTTCGAGGTTTCCACCGAGCGTGCTTCTAAACCCGTTTTAATTTCAGCCACTGTCTGAGGCGGATCCATCCATAAATCGATCAGATTCGTCTGAGCATCCCGTCCAATCGTGTACAAATAACGCCCAGAAGCCGAGAAACGGGAAATGTGTGTCGCATAACCCGCATCAATGGTTGTGATAATTTCTTTAGTATCCCCATCAATCAGAGCGATTTTATTGATATCACGTAGCGTAACGGAGAATATATTTTCAATATCGTAATTGTTCTCCTTCTTGGTAGGCCGTTTGTTGGGCGGCACAATCACCTTCCAAGTCGCCTTGATTTCATCCATACCAAATTCAGGGGGAATCGGTGGCTCATGTTGTATATAACGCGCCACGATATCAATCTCTTCCTCAGTGAGATCTGCATCAAAGTTCTGCATGCCCGCCGCTGTTCCCTTAGCAATAACCCAGGCCAATTCTTCAGTTCCTATTTTCAAGGTAATATCAGGGGTTATCGCTTTACCCGTCGCGCCTTTACGCAGTACACCGTGGCAACCCGCGCATCGCTCAAAGTAAATCTGTTGTCCCTGTTCAAATTCCGCTTTGGTGAGCGGGGGCACAGTGAGTTTTTCCAAAGTGATCCCGGCCTCAGCCAAATTAGAACCTTTGTGTTCCAACAAACTGCGTGGCGGGGCATTATGATCTATCCCATGATCAGGATTCACATAAAGGGCATAAATCACATACTCACCAGAGGGTAATTCATCGGTGGCTATTTGCAACGTAATCCCCTCCTTCTTTGGGGAAAAATTCTTCATCAGCGGTTGCAACCGGGTACTAAAGGTAGGATTCAGCGGACTACCGGTCAGAAATTGGAATTGGCCAGTAGGCAGCAGCACCGCAACCCATAATTCCACCTTTTCCCCTGCGGATAGCACCGGCGTTTCTAATGTGACAGTCACACTATCACCAACAAAAGATTTTTCTTGTACGTCTTTGAAAATTAAATCACCCGAGAGGCCCATTATCGGCAAGCCAAGGATGACTAAAAGCGTTAGGGTTTTCAAGCAACCCATTGATAAATACTTCATAACAAAACTCCTCATAAAAAAACTTGGCCATTTTAGTACAAATTTGATTAAATAAGCAAGTAGAACAAAATATTAGAATTTAATAATTTTCAGAATAATTGATGAAATACAAACTTTAGTTTGTGGAGTTAAAACTTGAGTTTGAATTTTGAATTTTCGTACAAACTTTATTCTGATTGTAACGGCTTTTGGGACACCATTAAATGAAAGGGCGAACACGTAGGTTCGCCCTAGGGTGTTGACTGAGAGCTTTTTTAGCGGGTATTTTTCATGCTGATTTTGTGTTTGTCAAAGGCCTCAAAAATGGGGTTAAACAACCCCTTGGGGCCTTAGCGTTTTAAGTTGTTATTTTTAAAATAAAAAAGCCATGTACTTTTAATCACACCCACGGTGGATAGTATATTTATAGCTATTCTAAGTATTTTTGTCTGAAATGGCTATAACTTCTTTTATTTGTAAATCAATGGGTTAGAGATTCGCGATCCTCAATACTATTTTTAGCTGTTTTTCTGAAGTCGGCTTTGAAAATCGTGCCATGCATCAAGGCTGTATAAGTTGCCCAAGTTGCCCAAGTTGCCCAAAACAAAAAAATGAACTTTTGAACCATTGAACAAAACTATATTTAGCTTCGCGCACCGAAGGCTCACGCAAAAGTTTCGCGGAGCGAAACATTAGCGTGAAATGTGAAAAATGAACAGCTAATGTTCATGCCAGTTTTGAGTTTTACTGGTATTAAATTATTTATAGCGCCTACAACGCAAAGGCGCAAAGGTGCTAAGAAGTATTATTTCGATGCTTGATGCGCGAAGCGTGAGATTAAAAAAGCCTCACAGATTTAAATGATTTTTATGAAATTATTTCTAGTGCAGGAGAGCGGAAATATCCAGACCATCCAGCCACCCAAAAAGCTCAAGTCAGGTGGTGGTGACTAACCTGCTGCCCGTTTTTGCTAAAACGAGCAAAAAAAAGCGCAAATTATAATTGTGAATAGTATATTCACAATCTCGTTATAAAAATGATGCTAATAAATACGATTGTGGGGATGTAGTCACCACCACCTGACTTGAGCTTTTAGACAACTGCTTTAGTTGGCCGGTTGGTTGGCTGGCTGGTTGGCTGGTTGGTCTCGATATTTTCGCTCTCCTGCACTATAGTCTGAGTCATATGTGTTTGCACTTTTTTTCGCTATCAAATCGCGCTCTGACAAAGTACACCGTCGTGTTTTCAGGTGCAGAGTCATTCGACTCAGACTATAGTTGCCTTTTGCCGTAATGATTTCTCAACTATAACCCCAGTTGTTTATGCCGCTCTTCTATTGGTAATTCACCGATTTTGGCAACCCGTTTGTAAAACCTCTGTAAATCCTGATCAACTTCTGCAAGAAGGCCTTGAAATGCGGGCACATAATCGTGATAAGTCACCACTGATAACAATTTGGCATTATTCAAGTCTTTTGCAAACCAATTGTCATAACCTGCGTAGCCTCCCCACTGTTTTTTGAGTTCGGCATATTGAGCGAGCAGCTTCTCAAAAGCGGCTGTTTTGGCGGCATGTAATTTATCGGGGGCCCCATTTTCTTGATATCGCTGTTGTAGATGATTGCGAGTGGTTAGCACTAGCTCAGTAAAGGCCTGATGACGTTTCTGCGATTGTTGATAGGTTGCTAAGTCTTCATCTGTGCCATTTTGTGCGAGCCAGCGTTCAATACCAACATATTCTACAGCCATTGCAAAAGCTTCGTTAAATGCCGTATCATCTTGAATATACATTTTCTGATGAGCCAGTTCGTGAAAGATGATGCCCGCAATGTCGTGTGAAGGCCAAGCTAACATGGTATTGAGTACCGGATCAGTAAACCAACCTAAGCTAGAATAGGCTGGTATCCCAGCAACATAAACATCATAGCCTTGTGCGCGTAATGTCTCAGCCAAAGCTTGTGCTGGCGCTTCTGAAAAATAGCCCCGATAACTGACACATCCCACGATTAGAAAACACCATTGTTTTGGTGTGAAAGAAAACCGAGGAGTCGCGAAAACGCTCCAAACAACAAAAGGGCGTTGTAAATCAGCGTAATGGGTATAACTACGATTATCCGGTAAATACAACTGCTCACTCGCAAAAGTACGGATTTTTAAAATAGCCGTCAATTGCTTTTTAAGTGGTGCCGAAGTAGCCGGATCAATCAGAACATTTTCAATCGGTTGTGAACGTCTGAAGATTTCCCATTGCCCCCCTATTGCTTGACTATAATAAGCAATAGAGCTACAAGCATTGAGAGATAAAAGACATAAGATCAATAAACTGCGTTTTAGTATTATTTTTGGAGAAACCATGACGATCTATTTTTACTCAAGTCAAGAAGACTATTCTGAATTTTCAAACTTTTCCCAACATGGCTTTACGCTCAAGGGAAAATATTGGCCCACAGTCGAACACTATTTTCAGGCCCAAAAATTTCCAGGGCAACCATTAGAAGAACGTATTCGTACCGCATCAAGCCCATCACAAGCTAAAAAATTGGGCCGTACACGTTCAGTGCCATTACGCGCCGATTGGGAAACGGTTAAAGAAGATATTATGAGAGAAGCGGTATTGGCAAAATTTAGCAACCATGAGGATATCAAAAAACGGTTGCTCAGTACAGGCAAAGAGAAATTAGTCGAAAATGCCCCAAGGGATTATTATTGGGGTTGTGGTAGTAATGGTAGCGGCAAAAATCGCTTAGGCATCATTCTGATGGAGACGCGAAAACAATTATCAATGAACAATGAACAATGATCAGTAAGCCAACAGTAAGCCAACAGTAGAGACGCACTGCCGTGCGTCTCTACTGAGTGAGTATTTTTAACAATTCAGGCGGAATAGCTTGAGGGCGCTTATCGATACTATTGACAAGCGCGATTTTAACGGTTGCTGTACACAGAATCTCTTTGTTGCGTGAGACTTGTTGCGTAATTGTCATACTGGCTTTTCCGAGTTTACTCAGGTTGACGGTGATATGGACTATGTCATCAAGGAATGCGGGTTTTAAGTAGTTTATGGTGAGTTGTCGTATGACAAAGATGAGATGGTATTGTTGTTTGAGCTGCGTGAGTTCAATGCCGTGTTGTCGCAACCATTCAAGACGAGTACGTTCGAGAAATTTAACGTAATTGGCATGATGAACTATGCCGCCGGCATCGGTGTCTTCGTAGTAAACGCGAATGGGCCAAATAAAGTCATTCATTATCAAATAAATCCTTTGAGGTTTTTGGCGTTAATCCAAAATGTTGCCAGGCTAAATGGGTGACGACGCGCCCTCTTGCGGTACGTTTGAGAAATCCTTGTTGTAGTAAAAAGGGTTCGATCACGTCTTCTATTGTACCCCGTTCTTCACTGATCACGGCGGCTAAATTTTCGATGCCGACGGGCCCGCCTTCAAATTTTTCCATGATGGCTAACAGTAATTTCCGATCCATTAAGTCTAAACCGTAAGTATCGACGTTGAGCAAGTCTAAGGCTTTTTGTGCGATGCCTTGGTTAATGTGTCCGTCTGCTCGGACTTGGGCATAATCACGGACTCGTCGCAGTAAACGGTTGGCAATACGCGGTGTGCCTCTGGAACGACGGGCTAATTCCATCGCGCCTTCGGTATCAAGGGGGACGTTTAAAATGTGGGCTGAACGGGTGATGATGGCGGCTAAATCTTGACTATTATAAAACTCTAAGCGTTGCGTAATCCCAAAACGATCACGTAGGGGGGAGGTGAGTAAACCGGCACGGGTGGTTGCGCCGACTAGGGTGAAGGGTTGTAAATCCAGTTTTATGGAACGGGCTGCGGGGCCTTCACCTATCATGATGTCTAATTGAAAATCTTCCATCGCGGGGTAGAGTATTTCTTCGACTACGGGGCTTAATCGGTGGATTTCATCAATAAATAAGACATCACGGGCTTCTAAATTGGTTAATAAGGCGGCTAAATCGCCTGCGCGTTCTAAAACGGGGCCGGAGGTTTGTCGGAGATTGGCTTCCATTTCGTTGGCGATAATGTGTGCTAGGGTTGTTTTTCCAAGGCCGGGTGGCCCAAAAATTAAGACATGATCTAGCGCTTCGCTTCGTGATTTGGCGGCGGGAATAAAAATCTCCATTTGTTCACGGGTGCGCGGTTGGCCGGCATAATCGGCTAAACGACGTGGACGCAATGCTTTGTCAATCACGCGTTCTTCAGTATTGCCAGCGGCGCTAATTAAACGGTCGGTTTCGATAGTCACAAGAGTTAGGGGTTTAGAAATGCGTCCGTAGGGGCGAACCTGCGTGTTCGCCCTTTTGAAAAGATTATAATTAGGGCGAACACGCAGGTTCGCCCCTACAAATTAGAACACGCAAATTAGGGCGAACACGCAAATTAGGGCGAACACGCAAATTAGGGCGAACACGCAAATTAGGGCGAACACGCAAATTAGGGCGAACACGCAGGTTCGCCCCTACATATGCGTCCGTAGGGGCGAACCTATGTGTTCGCCCTTTTGAATGTTCGCCCTTTTGAATGTTCGCCCTTTTGAATGTTCGCCCTTTTGAATGTTCGCCCTTTTGAATGTTCGCCCTTTTGAATGTTCGCCCTTTTGAATGTTCGCCCTT
>QNEL01000324.1 GCA_003645185.1 Candidatus Parabeggiatoa sp. nov. 3 | reverse complement strand
TTAGGTGGTATACCGCATGAAATTTTAGAACATGCCGAATTAATGGATTTTTTTGAGCCCATCTTTCGTGCCGACTTCAAAGCCATTGAAACGTATGTCTATCATCCCACTCCCCCAATGGATATGCCCATAACCTTTCTGCATGGCTTAACTGATCCAGAAGTCAGTGAAAGCGGTTTGCAAGCGTGGCAGCAAGAAACTCGTCAACCGATTTCCATCAAAAAGTTTAAGGGAGACCATTTTTTTATTTTCGATCATTTACCTCAAATCGGTCAATTGTTTTCTCACACCTTGACTAGACAAGCATAAGAGATTGCCAGCGGCTTGTAGGGGCAATCGGGCGCATTACCAAAAAAAGGAGCATTATTAATCTGCTTAGGCGCGATTTTCGTTCAAAATTTATTTTGCTTGGGTGCGAATTTCAAACCAAATTTATTTTGCTTGGGCCCGAATTTCAAACCAAATTTATTTTGCTTGGGCCCGAATTTCAAACCAAATTGATTTTGCTTGGGCCCGAATTTCAAACCAAATTGATTTTGCTTGGGCCCGAATTTCAAACCAAATTGATTTTGCTTGGGCCTGAATTTCAAACCAAATTTATTTTGCTTGGGCCTGAATGGAGTGCAAAATTTATTTGCGAAAGCTTGATTGATTGAAGTACACTCTGCCATTATACTCAACCGACTTTTTTTGGGAATGCCCCCAGGGCAATCCCTTCGGATTGCCCTATTGGTTTCTGATCTCCAATAGCAAACATTAAGGGCGAACACGTAGGTTCGTCCTTTTGTAAAAACATTTTGTAAAAATTTTAACTCATACTGTCCATTTAATGATAATGAAACTAACAACGCTTTGTTTTTTAATACTGGTTTTTATTGGATACAGTAACGTGTTTGCTGCTCGTGCCTGTCTAAAACCGGGATGTAATGGTGAGAGTGCTATTTCTGGAAAATTCGTCTGTCAAGGATTCACCTGTGAGCAGGGTGTCTGTAAGGGGACTTGTAGCATCAAGAATTCAACAAAATTTTTCCAAGGAAATTTTAATATTGTCTGTAAAAAGGGTGTTTGTAGCATTGATTCAACTAATTCGTTGGGTATAAAAAAAGTGACGCCCTCTTATCCTAGTGGTAATCTGCTGAAAAAAAAATCCCATCCTTCTACTGGTAATCGGCAGAAAAAACAAGACGTTAATGTGTTTTTTTTGATAGATGCTACTGCCAGTATGCGGTTCAAACCTTCAGCATTCGTTATTGCCACAGATATTGCCACAGAACTGAAAAAGAAGTTTAAAAAAACCTTGCGTTATAAGTTTGAAAAAACCTTGCGTTTTGGCTTTCTGATTTATCGAGATAACTTTGCCCTGGATTATTCAAATATGGATAAATGTAATGATGATGGGATTTGCTTATATTATCCTTTGAATGAATTGGGCTACTTTACAACAGCACTTCGTGAAGCAGAGGCGGATGAAAACAATAGAGTTAATGAAAAAGAAAAGCCAGAATTTCAAGGAGATGGTTATGAAGAACAGTTGTTTCTCGGTTTTGAGAAAACACTTGAAAAGATGGATGAAAAGGCTGCCCAAAACGATCTTAACTTAGTAATTGTTATTGGTGATCATGGTGATAAAAAAGGTATTTTGTCCTCAAAAATGTGCGATTTAACTCAAAAAATGACAAACTTACTCCCTTTTTTCATCCAAACACCCTATAATCGCAATGTTATACATGGCGATCCGCAGGATTATAAAGAAAAATTATATAGGCGGGCCTATGCTCGTTATCAAATTCACGCAAAAACACTTATTAAATTGGTTCTTAGTCAGAAATTTAACCCTAAAAAAATAAAAGTTGACGATTACTTTTTGTCCTATCAAAAGCACGAAACAACAATTGAATTAGTGGAGAAGATAGCAACTACTGTGAAAAATTCTTATGATTATGATAAAAAGACTCTAACAGAACCTTTTTTCAAAGACTATCAACTCACAAAAGGTTGGCTCCCCTCCAATTATCCTGATGAGAATACTGGATTACTTAATACAAGCATTCATTGGAAAAAAAGCTGTTTAAATAGAACCAGAAACAAACAGAAACGCTTATTTAGTCCTATAACGGGCATCGGTGTTGTTCTACATCCCAATATAAAGAGTGTACGCACTAAAACATGGAAAGAAATTTGGGACGAAAAATCGACCACTGAAATGGAGCCGTACATAGTCAGTATCAGTGTGATTCCCTATATTGTGCAGTCACAGGAAAAATTCATGCTGATACCCAACAGCCCTGAATTTAAAGCTTTTATGCCAGCTTGTACTCCAGGGTTTGCAGGACTTGGAAATGAAATTCTAGGTAAACCTTATCAATATCCAACGGTGATACTAACTGTTAAGAATCAGAAAATACGAGATAATTTGGTTGATTTTCTCAAAAAACAACGGCAAAATGATTCTTGTTGGTTTGAGGAATTTACCGAGGAACCAGTATATGTTGCGAAAACTGATCAGCTCAGAAAATTATTAGACATTTTCAAGAAAGTTTTTGAGCAGAAACAGGCGGTATTTTTAAAGCCATTTTCATCCACAGTCACAATCAAATTGTGGGAGAGTGAAAAAATCACCACGGAGAGTGAAAAAATACCGAAATTTAAATACACACCATAGCAAAAGATATTAATAGCGCAATGGAGTATAAGGTTTGCCCATACAAGTTGTGTCAGGGCACTTAACACTCCACCGCGCAGCAAATGTCACATTATCACGTTTATAGCCAGTTTAATAAAAAATCACATGAATCTGCGGATTTTTAGCGGCTTTCCTCTGCTACCTGATTTTTCTCGCACTCTCCTAAAAAAAATTGCTTGCATTGTTGTTGCGAGAGGTAGCGTGGGACGATTTTATTGGCACAATCAATTAATGCTTGTTTTTCTTCTGAGGTATTAAAGATGGGCAACAAACGAGCAATTTTATCCTCCAATACGGTTACCACTTTCTTCCCAGAAGGACTAAAAGCCATATGAGTAATCAGCTGGTTATATCCTTTCAACTCATAACGAGAAAGAAGTGTGCCTGTTTCAGCATCCCATAAACTAAAAAGTTGTTCTTCATCTTCCTCTTCATAAGATATCGTGGCTACTTTTGTACAGTCTGGACTCAAAATAGCCTGTTGAATCTTCTTCTTATTCTCACCTGTTAAAACAACACTTGAAGGAGAATTAGGATCATTATTCCACACGGTGACATTCTTATCTTGATCTGAATAAGGAATTATAACCACTTTTTCCACCTGATTATCGTTAAAACAGACCGATACTTTCCTGACATTGTGATTTCCGCTTGACGAACTAGAAAATGTCAACAGTTTTCTTCTTTTATTTGGATTTTCTTTGTCAGATATTTCCCATAAAAAGATTTCATTCCTAGTAACCGTGATTAATTGAGTACCATCAGAATTAAAAGTCGCATAATTAGAATGCTTCTCCTCTAAAAGCGTCGATACCAATTGTTCACCTTGTTCGTAGTGTAACTCAGTTTTCTTTTCAGACACAGAAGACTCAAACGAAGTAATGAGAAGCAAACCGTCGGAAGTGAATTTGCTCCCACCCGGAATAACATTTTCAAATTCTTGGAGAAGCTGGCCCTTCTTCTTGTCTTCGACATCCCAAAGATAGGCAGTGTTTGTGAATCCCGTTTTGGATACTGTGATTATTCTGGAATCGTCAGAATTGATGGCGACATCATTAACCCTGTAATTTGAGTCCTGTGGAATTGAAAACGTTTTTACAACAAACTGGCCATTTTTGGCATTCCATAAGCGAATTTCATCACGGGATGCTGTTATTATTTGAGTTCCATCATAGCCCGCATACTCAACCCTATCTGTATCAAGTCTATTTTTTAAATGCATGTCCCATAAACGAGCCGTTTTATCATTTGATACTGTGATCACGTTTTTCCCGCTTGGACTGAAGGCCAGATGATTAATCTCTTTGTCATGCCCCGAAAGCGAAAAGAGATATTGCGGTTTATCGTTTTTTTCATCCCAATCCCATGAATACAAAGCGATGGTTTTTTGTTCTTCTGATGTGGTAGCGATAAGCAAATCTTGAGAAGTGAAGCCGATGGTTTTTTGTTCTTCTGATGTGGTAGCGATAAGCAAATCTTGAGAAGTGAAGCCGACACCATAAGGCATGATCTTACTGTCATTTTTAAAGTCATACTCTGAAAGTATATCGAATTGCTCGCCATTCCAATTCCATACTTTTATTGTGTTATTATCATTTGAGACTGTCACCACTTTTGTCCCATCGGAATTGAAGGCCGCATAATTCACCACTTCATCATGTGCTAGACTTTGGATAGGTTCACCGTGGATATTCCACAGCTTGGCAACTTTATCATATGATGCCGTAGTAACCAGTTGGGTACCGTTGGAACTGAAAGCGACGAAATTAACCTCCTCCTCCTCTATAAATATTGTAGATTCGCCACTTTCTATATTCCATAAATAAACGGCATTTTCTCTTGCGATGATCACTTCAGTTCCGTTGGGATGGAATACGGCTACGCGATTCTGTTCTAATTCTGTAGAAACAAACGTTGGTTTTTTGATCATTTGACCGCTTTTTACATTGACATCCCACAAGCGGGCTGTTTTATCCCTTGATATCGTGACTACTTTCGTACAATCGTGATTAATGGCGGCATCATCAACCCAATAATTATCAGAAATGTTTATTTTGATAGAGTCGTCGCTTTCTATATTTCTTATGTACGCGGTAGCCTGAGAAGTAGTGACGACACATTTTCCATTGGGGCTAAAGGCAGCATACAGAACAGATTTGTCATGCTCCATCACCCAGCGTTCACGTAAATTAGAAACGGCTTTATAGAGTTGTGTTTCTGCTTCTTGCACAATTGGGCGTTCTGGAACAGACATGTTTTTAGGTAAGGCTTCCAAAGCCAATAATAGCCCATTGGTTGCATTCCCTTTTTCCGTTTCCTGGCGTGACAAATCGGCTAAAAACAAGGATTGAGTCCGAAGGGTTTTATTGGTTTGAGCTTCAGCCAGAGTTTTAGCCTGTTCAGCTTTTTGTTTTTGAACCCACGCTACTATGCCGCCTCCCAAAGCTATCACTAACAACACCAACATCACTACACTTCCCCTACGAAATAGCTTAGCCCGTTTTTCGGCTTGTTGCCGGGCTTCCTCTTTGGCGGCTAATTCGCGGCGTTGTTGGGCATCTTTCTCTGCTTGTTCTTTTTCAGCCAAAGCCACACAAGCCTCCACATAATCAGCTTCCAACTGATTTAAAAAACCAGCTTGTCGCGCCAACACCTTGGCATCTTCTAAACGAACACCTTTATGTGTCAGATCATCGGTTGTTTTTCCGCTATCATTCCAAGCCTGGGCCGCTTGCCGAATCGTTTGTCGCAGTTGTAGGTTACTACGGTTTTCATCTAACCAATGTGCTAATTTAGGCCAATACTTGATTAACGCTTCATGGGCGACTTCTACTTCTTCGCGCTGGGTAACGGCGTTTACACTGGTGACAAGCAATCTCACATCGGCTAAATGTTTGACCAATTTCTTAGTCACTGACAGTTCGCCAGCTGCTGGCACCAATTCTTCTAAGCCCACGCGACGGCACGTATCCCTACCGCCTTTTCCTTGAATCGCATTCTCATCCAAGCGCGTTAATCGGATAAAGATGCTTTTAAATTGGGCTCGATCCTCTGCGGTGGATAACTTGTTGTAGTAAAACTCATCGGCCGTTTTAGCAATCGCTTGCTTGATGCCACCGATGCCGTTACGATATTCAGAGGCTTTGAGCCAGCGACCATGACGGCGTTTCCACAATTCTTGCAAGCCATGTTGCAATAGCGGCATCGCGCCCGCTTCTTCTTTAACCTCATCTAAAATGGTATTGCTCAAATCCGCCTCAAAGCAGAGTCCCACTTTATTGGCTTGCTTTTCCATGGCATCCCGCAATTCGGCCGTATTCATAGGCCCAATCAGGTGTTGCCGCGCTGTCATCTGGGTTTTAAGGGCCTCGTAAGGCGCACATTCTCCCCAAAAGTCTGCCCGCATCGTTATCACAACTGGCTGCTGTTGGCTGAGGCTTAATAACTGATCAATGAACTGTTGCCTTTCTTCTTCCACCGCACACAGGGTAAACAGTTCTTCAAATTGATCTACCACAAACACCGTGGATTGGTTTTGCGCTTGGGCTTTCGCGGTGCTGAGTTGGGCCAGCGGATCAGAACCGGGTGTTAAGTAGGCCAGCTGAAGATCAAGAGATTGAGTCTGCATTTGTGGCACCACACCGGCAAGGACAAGGGACGATTTACCACAGCCAGAAGGGCCTAACACCGCTAAAAATTGATATTCCATCAGTTCTTCTTGTAGTGCCTTAATCAGTTTGTCGCGTCCAAAGAAAAATTCTCTATCCTCTGCATGGAAAGGGTATAAACCCATAAAAGGGCAACGTGCCTCATAGTTGGGCGGTGTTTGACCAAAAGCGAGGGCGTTAAAGTTGAGATCGCTCACTTCTTGACAAAGTGTGTTCATTTTAAGTAAGGCTTGTTCTCGCTCCAGACGCACAGTGGGACTCAAGGCGGTGGGATCAGCCTCTAGGGTACCTTGTAGCATTTTTGCTTTCGGTTCAAATTCTTCCTGTAATACTGGTGCCCGTTCTTTAAGCAAAGTCTGGAGTTGCTCAAGACCATCTTTTATTTCGAGGTTGGTCAAATCACGATCCAGTGAATCACTAAACAAAGCTTGTCCGGCGAGACGGCTAAACAAGGCGGGTACGATAATGTCGTTGCGGCCCATCAAACCAGCAGTCGCTTCTGCCAACGCTAAATCGACATGCCCTGATTCTCGTAATTGTTGGTAAAAACGCTGGCCGAGTGCAAGGGCTGTTGTCACCGTGACTTTTTCAGTCATGGCTATCACCGCTGGCATCCCTAATTCCCGCACCAAACGTTGACCTAAACCGCCTAGCGCACCTTCTGCCTCAAAATGGGCACTTTCGCAAGTCGCCAGAAACGCAAAATGGGGCAAACCGCGTGGCCCTTGTAAACGGTGCAATCGTTGGATCAGGTTTTTACCGGTGACTACCTCGACTTGATTATCTGCATTGGCCCAGTAAAGGGCGGTGTCTCCCCCGTCAATTATTTTTCCATGACCAATAAAGTGCAACAAAGTGTATTGTTGATGGCGATCCGTTAATTGGCGACAAAGTTCATCCAACGTGGGTGGCCCGATAGCCTCGGAAACGTTGGAAATGGGTGCTAGCACATCACAAGGAATTTCACCAAGCGCTTCTCGTACTCCCGCAACGCTCGCTTCGACATCAAACGCCTCTAAACGATATTGGCCTAAATTTTCGGGGCTGGCGGCCAAAACGAGCGCCCGTAAATCACGCTTGCCAATTGGTGAAAAACGCCTATCGGTGCTGGCCTGAATGTACAAAGAAAAAGGCAAGCCTTGATCAAGCCTCAAAAAATCCCAGTGCCCGTCTTTAGGGGCACAGAGCCGTTCCCAACGCAAGGTTCTCAGTTCGCTGTCTTCGACAACCAATAATACACGCAAACCGTCTGTGCTTTCCCCTAAAGCGCTCTTAAAGGTAAGAAGCACGTCGCCTTGAAAGAGTTTTTGACCTAAGAAAGTGCCATAGTCTTTGGGCTGTCCGAGTAGACTGTACAGTTCTTCAAAATCCGTCTGACTTAATTGGAAAGTGCTTTCGTGCCGAATCGGCAAGAGTACGCCCGGCTGCTTTCGTTCAACCACAATTGGCCAGCTTTCGGTTGATTTTCGCTGGATGGTGATTTTAAATGTGTTCATGGGTTATGTTTACCATAAAGTTTGTTTATTCAACTTATAAGTACTGAAGCATAAATTTTCAGGTATTTTAATAGAAGCAATGTTTATTTGTAATTAGAGACGCGAAGCATCGCGTCTCTACAATTCGCGGTTTCGTTTCGACGCTTCGCGGCGCAAATCTTTGCGGTAAAATACCTGTTTATTTGTGGTTCAGTACTTATCAAGTACAACGAATTTATTTTGGTGCTAAACGAATTAGCTCAATCTATCTTGCGATTAATCCGTTTATTTGGTTTATTTAGGAAAGAAGCTCCTTCAATAAACCCTTTGCTGATGAAGTTGCTCTATTAAATGGCGCCTCTTTATCTGCCAGTCGTATAAATTGCTCTAGTGCGTGGGTTAAGCTCGCTTGTGCTTGTTCAAGTTCGGGGTTTGGGTTCTTTTCTATGGATTGGGCAGATTCATGAGCAGTTACAGTACCAGCTTCTCGTGGGATATCAGTGGTTTGAGCATCGCCAAGGCAGAGTCGTACCGCAGGATCGCCGATGATGGCATAATTGCGCGCGTCGTTGTTGGCCGTCCATAAATCACATAATGTTAAATTATCAACCACTTTACCGTATGTGATATTCTCCAATTCTTTGTTGAGAACAGTGGAGATTGTAGCGTAACGATTATTAAAGCACTCGAAAGCGGCCCCGACAGGATAGCCTTCCATTAGCAGTTTCAGTGTATCCTCAAACACCGCCAATTGCTGACCAGCATCCGGCCAGATGAAAGAACATCCCCAAGCTCGTTCTACATGACCAATGACGGCTAAGGCACCTCCCTTGGGATGACTCAGTAACCGCTGTGGTAATCGAGCCACAAAAGCGTATGGTGCAATGCTTGAACGTTCATCATAGGTACCATGGGCAAAGTCTTCCATCTTGGGCATACCAGCACCATAACAGGCAAAGTGAAAACTAATCAGTCCAAGTAAGCCAGTATCATCATTACTGATATCGTCGGCCGAAAAATAAAAGTCTTCTGGAATTGGTTTGCGCCCCCATTTTAAGCCGGGCCAGTCTTGGCATAGCAGTGCGCCTTGGTGAGGCAAGTGCGACCCGTTTCATGTAAAGTACAGTAAAATGTGCGTAACATGAGCTTAATTAGGCCGTTTCTAAGCCTTATTATGATAATTCAAAGATTGTGAGATTAAAGCTATCTCAAGATGACCTAAAGTCTACGTCAATTCCCTTATTG
>QNEL01000323.1 GCA_003645185.1 Candidatus Parabeggiatoa sp. nov. 3 | reverse complement strand
ACATACTGGAGGTAGCCTTTCAACCTCATTATAATTCAGTTATCATTTCAAAATCTGAAAAGCCCCAAGTTATATAGCTTCTATGCTATTTTCTTTGGGAACGAGTCGCACTTAACACCCCAGTTTGGGCCCGATTGAGGGCCATTTTTGAAATACATTATACTTAGCAGGGGTAACAAACTTTTTAATGAGAATGGTGGGCAACAAACTAAACTTACCCACCCTTTAGCCTAAAGAGGCCTCTTAAAAATATATCGGACTGAAGCGTCTCTTGCGTCTCTTGCGCCTCTTTTTCACTTAAGAAGTTTTGCGCGCAAAACTTCTTAAGTGAAAAGTTATTTTCTTTTCAAAACCTCGTAATGTGCGTCGCAAGAAAATGGTACGAAACACCCCTACTCAGTCAACGTCAGTTCAATCATCTCTTCTTGCGAATAGACAATCAAACCATCATTCAGTCTATAAAGTTATTCATATCAATTATCAGTTATCAATTATCAATTAACAGTTAGAAAGTTCATTTGGATTGTACATTGTCAATGAAATAGGATTCATTAGCAAAGTTAGACCTTATCGGAAATAAGATCATCAATGCTTGAAATGATTAAAAAACCGTTTTTCAGGTAAACGTTTTGCCTTTAAAGTGACTTAGCAAAACTTTTGAGTTTAACTAACACTGTAAAAACAATAGGTTATCTAAAAATAGAGCGGATTGCCAATATAAGTCTAATGGATTTGGGCCCGATTGAGGGACTTTTTTGAAAAGCTTTTGATTACGCTAAGGCCCCGAAGGGGTTTTCATCGCTGTGTACAGCGATGAAAATGTGAATAGCCCTAGGTGAAACCTGGGGTTACTTGATAAGCTAACCCGATCTACCTGACTGCTATCCGGCTGCTAATTTCATTATGGCGTGATTTGCACCAAAAACGTCACTTAAATCATCAATTTTGACCAGGGCTTTATTTTTGGTGAAAACTTTGCCTTCAAGCTTACCAAATTGCCATAATTCCGCATCTGTGACGACACCATAAACGGTTTTCTTTTCGTCCAAATTTAATTTTTGTGCGGCTACTAATTCTGCTAAACATTGCCCCCAACCTTTAATAAAGTCATTCTGTTTTGCTTCAACAATAAGTATCAAAGGCATTTCTAACACATTTTTTCCAAGCTCAGAGCGTCGTGCGATAATATAATCAGCCAACAGCTAAAGCAGTTGTCTAAAAGCTCAAGTCACCTAAAGGTGACGAACACGTCACGCATTTTTGCTAAAACGAGCAACTTTAAATGGATTTATACTTCCAAAAAAGCGCAAATTATAATTATGAATAGTACGCCACAATTTAATTATAAGAATGATGCTAATAAATACGATTGTGGGGAGGTAGTCACCACCACCTGACTTAAGCTTTTAGACAACTGCTTTCACGTGAAAAGCTGTTGGCTGAGGGGGTCTCGATATTTTCGCTCTCTTGCACTAGTTGTTATATGCCCCTGATTTTTTTTAATTAACCAGATTGGGCACATTAAAGGCTAAATAAAGGAGCCAAGTCAACTCTTGGATGTTTTGAAAATCAATCCGGTTTTTGGGGGGCCGCTTTCTAGTTATAGCATTTCCAGATTGGGTTAAATACTCATCGTTAGACATAATCCTTTAATTATTTTATTTTAATAATATTTTTAAATGGTGGGATACAAAAACCCGTTACCGGCCCCTACATTTTGATTTATGGAAACGCTATATAATGCCGCCAATTCATCCGGGGAAATGTCCGTCTATTTCATTATAGTCGGAAGCCCTTGGTTCCCATTTCTCAAATCCCTAATGTTTCCTGTTGAGATTTGTCAGGTAAAATAGAAACCGCACCATTCAGCTTAATAACGGTTCCAACTTGGGCATGCAATATTCCATTTAGCAGGGTTTCCCAACCTACCAGATGCTGGAAACGAATCAAACCGTAATGTTGACTTATAAACTGCTCTTTTGAAGCTGGCTGCCCCTTCTCAAATTCCAATACCAACTTTAATTCTTCCACAACAAAATCAACCCGGTATTCACCAATGAAATAATTCTGATGAAAACTAAAACCCGCAAAGACTTTAGCCAATGTATTCGGCCATTCTCTACCCTTTTTTTCCTCCAATTCAGTCAAAGAACTGCCACTACCAAATATCTGTTTTTTCAAATCGATCCCAATGACGGAATCCATAGCCAAAACGATTTTGCCCACATCATCCAAATGATAACCATTCAGACGTGATGCTTTGGAATCAGCAGCCCGAATAGCAGCCCGATCAAGCTGAATAGGTTTAATGGTATCCCGATGTTTGTGAAGTATGCCATTGAGCGTGCTTTGTGGAATTCCCAGAAAATGGGTAATATCCTTTTTGAGAGCAATCTCACAGGGAACCGAACACTTGAAACCTAAATCCACGATTGACTTGACAGCATCTTGATAATTCTGTTGAGCGGTTTTCTGGATATTATTCGAGACACCGCAAGCTTGTTGTATAGCAACGTATATGGCCGTTTTACTCAAAGCACAAGCTAAGATAGAACATCTTTTACCAACATGTTTCTGGTTGGCACGAAGTGCATTATTTGCCAGTGCCAAAGTATAACCACGTATGATAGCCTCAATGAACTTGCTCTCATAAACCACGATATTTCTGCCTTGATAAGGACTGTTTTTAGCCACCACTTTGGCCGAGTCAGTCACCACGATCAAACCCTTATCTACAAACGGTTTAAGTGTTTTTGGAGGCCAGTTTGTCTTCATGCTTTGTAAAGAGGCTTGTTTCATTCCCAACAAGTCAGCAGTCCCACGTTCACTGAGAACCGCAGTATCATCATCAAGAATATATCCATCGCAGATAGTGCCTGGGATGATCTCTACTTTTCCGTAGTATACGGCCTTTAGTTCTGTAGAATCCGAAGGCGTGTTAGAATAAACTTGCCCGACAGCATATCGCTTAATAATTGTTCCCACTTTGGAATGCAATATGCCATTCGCCAAACTTTCCCAATCGACCCGATGATGGAAACGCACCAAACCATATTTGTTGTCGATTACAAATTCTTCTCGAAGCGCTTCGGCCTCTTGATCGTAATAAGCGTGGTTGTCATAGCCGTTACACTCTAATCCTAATTGTAACTCTTTGATAAGGAAATCAACCCTATATTTACCAACCTGATAGTTGTGATGAAAATCAAACCCCGCAAATACTTTAGTCAACACCTTTTGCCATTCGATTTCTCCCTTGGTATCGAGTTTAGCTAAAGAACATGCATCCCCAAATACATTTTTCTTCAACTTTGTCCCAATTTCACTGTCCATGTTCAATGCGATTTTGCCCACATCAGAAAGATTATAGCCATTCAGACGTAATGCTTTGGAACCAATGGCACGTATAGTTGCCCGATCAAGTTTAACCGGTACAATATCATCCCGATGTTTTCTAAGAAAAGCATTGAGCTTAGTTTCTTTCACTTCAAGAAACTCAGTGATGTCCTTTTTGAGAGCAATATCGCCCACAATCGAAAAAGTGAAACCGAAATCCTTGAGTAATTCAACCGCATATTGATAATGTTGTTGAGCCGTTTTGGGAATATCGGTTGAGACACCGCATGCCTCTCTTATGGCGGCTTCTAATGCCGTTAAAATTAACGCACAAATTAGGATAGAACACCTTATACCAATATGTTTTTGGTTTGCTCGCAGAACATCATTTGCTAGTGCTAGAGCATAAGCACGTATGATAGACTCAATGAAATGACTATCATAAGCAACAATATTTTGTCCTTGATGAGGACTGTTTTTGGCCGCGACGTAGATCAGTTTAGCTGTCATGGTCAAACCCTTATCTACAAACGGTTTAAGCGTTTTTGGAGGCCAGTTAACTGCCACGCTCTGTAAAGACGCATGTTTCATTCCCAACAAGTCAGCAGTGCCGCGCTCACTCATAACCGCTGTGCCATCATCAAGCACATACGCATCACACAGAGTACCGGGGATGATTTCAACTTGACCGTAGTGTACAGCCTTTTTTTCTGTCATTTTGTACCTCTTTGCTATCAATGTTTAAATTACTAGAATTTTATTTTATCTATAATCCATGATTCAATCAAGCTAAAGAATGTTTCGTATTTGATAAGGACTGTTTTTAGCCGCTACGTCGATCAGTTTAGCCGCCATGCTTCGGCCCTTATCTACAAACGGTTTAAGCGTTTTTGGAGGCCAGTTTCCCCTCACGGCATTTAATGTCTTTTGATCCATTTCCAACAAGTCAGCTGTGCCATCATCAAGCACATACGCATCACACAGAGTACCAAAGATGATTTCAACTTTTCGTATTTGATAAGGACTGTTTTTAGCCACCACTTTGACCGAGTTTGTCCCCATGCTTCGGCCCTTATCTACAAACGGTTTAAGTGTTTTTGGAGGCCCGTTAACCGCCACGCTCTGCAAAGCACGATGCTAAACTCCCAACAAGTCGGGCGCATTCCCAAAAAAAGGTCATTATCAATCTCAATCACACCTTCGCGAAAATAAATTTGGAACGTAAATCGGGCCGAAAGCAAAATAACATGCATTCCAATAGGGCCTTCGCAAAATAAATTTGGAACGAAAATCGGGCTGAAGCAAGGTTCGCCCCTACATTTCGGCCGTAGGGGCAATCACGAAGCCCCTGCCCTTTTTGCTCACCCTCTCGCACGATACAAATTCACATCAACCACTTCAAGAGATTTTTCCACATCTAACACGCCGTCTAAGAAATCATTCAATTTCTCAATGGCTTGTAAGGGATGCTGGATAACCTCTTGATATTTAACATAAATAACCTCTATGTTATTCTGCTTTCTTAACCAAACTTGAATCCGATGCAATTGTTGTTGAAATGTTTGGCCTAATTTATCCTTATCCGATTCGGCCTGATTCAACATGGTTTGTTGTGATTGCAAGACTTCGTGTATTTCTCGCAACATGAAAATTATCCGATAATGATACCCTTTGTCCAATGCGGGTAACAGTTGCGCGATAACCTTGATGACTTTACCTTGAGCAGAAGCTAAACAACTTTTATCCTGCTTGAGATTTTTGATGGCTTCTAACTCAAAATAACCTAATGGATTATGTTCATCCGCATTCCGTTTTTCATCGGTGAGTAAATCTAAACCGCCGGCTTGTAATATTTGCATCATCATTGAGGTGCCGGAACGGGGTAAGCCTGAGACGAGGGTAATGATTTTCGCAGGTGGGATGCCAACGAGCTTTTTAGTATGGGTACCCGATTGCTCAAGAACAGTTTTCAAAGTCGTTTTTTTATCAACGGCTTGATCAGAAGAGTGAGTGGGCACTTCTACAATTCTATCCCTGATTTCCTGATGTTGTGCGGCTTTCAGGGCTTCATTCAAATGACGCTGATAGATATCGATTAATCTTTTATGGGCCTTTTTTAGGCCTGGTGCTTGTGTAACGGCGACTTCCCACGATTGTGCTGCCATTTCAAAGCGGCCTAAGCGATAAAAGGCTTCGCCTAAGAAATAATGGGCATTGGGATTATGATAAATTCGCCCGACTGAATCCATTAAAGCTTCGGCTGCATCATTAAACTGTCTCATTTGCAAGTAAACGAGGCCTAAACCATATAGTGCGGCGGCACTATCCGGGTTTATTTCCAAGGCTTGAAAAAAGGCTTCCTCAGCATCTTGTAATTGCTGCATTTTCAAATAGCTATGAGCAATGCTGATGTGCAAATCGGGTAAACGTGGACTGGCAGTTTGGGCTTTTTGGAAATGCGCTAAAGCGTCTTCTGGCTTTTCTTCAGCTAAACATAAATTACCTTGCAATAGCGCCAAAGTTGGGCGATTTCTTTGCCTAATCTGTTCTAGCAAAGTCGCATCATCGGGTAACTCCGGGATTTCTTGAGACTCTTCAGTCTCTGATTTCTCCTCAGTCTCGGCTTTCTCCTTCTCGGCTTTCTCCTTCGCCGCTTTCTGTTGAGCAAAATTATCTTTAATTTCTTGCACTTGAGTTTGTTCCGACACCGCAATCGTTTCATCAGTGACGCGGCGGGCCTCGGCAATCCGTTCCAAATTCAGGTAAACTTTGGCCAAACGTAAGCCAAACCGACTTTGATCCGGATATTTCGCAAATAATTCCTCTAACAAAGGGAGGGCATTGGCATAATCGTTTTTACTCAAATACACTCTGGCCAGATAATACTTTGATTCTCTGGCATTATTTTCAACAGTTTTCTGGACATTCTCACCGGGCGGTTCGATATACCCCAAAGCGACTAATTGATCTAAAGCTTCCTGCTCCATCCACGGATCTTGTTCAGCATCGACATCGTGCATACCACAGTCACCGGCAATCTCTTCCCAAGAATCGATCACTTTTATATCGGGTGCTTGTTTAAAGGCCTGTAATAATGGGCGACCCTCCATATCGCGTGCTGTGGGTAAATCAAACAAAGTCAGAATCGTGGGGGTAATATCCAATAAAGTGGAACCATAAATGAGTTGATCTTGTTTGATAGCTGGGCCTCGCATGGCAATCATGCCATAAGGACTATGCTCTGCGGCTGGCCCGGCTGGTTCTTGAGGCAATTGTATCGGACGTAAATGATCGGGATGAAAGCCATGATCGGAACAAATGATGACGGTTGTGTCATCGCCGGCCAATTGTAATAAGCGTTCTAACATCATGTCATGAAAACGATAACCGCCTTCAACCACGCCATTATAGAAATCATATAAGTCACGCGGAATGCCTTCACGATGGGGCGGATGAAATTTCATAAACCCATGACAATAATGATCAATCGCGTCATAATAAACGGCTAAAAAATCCCAGGGTTGATTTTCCATAATCCAAGTCGCGGCGGCGTGCATGGAACTGGCTTCTGCGGTGATTTTAGCGATTGACAGCAATCGTTGATCTTTAGTCTGATCGATTTTTTCTAAATCCGGTACAAATGGGGCAATATGACTGGCCGTCAGTTCTTCAGGATGTACCCGTAATTCGGCCAAAGTCTCGGCTAATTCAGGCGGATGAACGGTACCCTGTGCCATATTCCATTCATCATCTAAGGCCCCCGTTGCATGATGATAGAAATTAGAAATACAGACACCGTTAATGGGATCGGCCGGATGACTGGGCCACCACCCGATCACATGGCTTTTATAACCGGCCTGCATCAGAATATTCCAAACGGCTTTAACTTTGCGCGAAGTCGATAGAACAGGTTGGATTCCTGATCCATCCTCACGAGGTTGGGTAAATCCCATCACGCCATGTTTATCGGCCGTTTTACCGGTACCGATGGAAGTCCACATAATCGGTGATAAAGGTGGATCGAGGGTGGCTAAATTACCCATAACGCCTTCATTGATAAATTGTTTCAGAGTTGGCATTTTGCCCGCGTCTATCAAAGGGTGTATGACTTTCCAATCGGCGGCATCCCAACCGATGAGTAAGACTTTTTGCTTAGTCATTTTTTTCTGCCTCATGGGTTTTGTCATCGTTTTCAGGCGATTTGCGATACCAATGCGAAGGTTCGCCCGCTTCTTTACGGGCTTGCCGCCAGGCTTTAATGCCGACAGCGCCCAAAGCTAACAAACCTAAGGCCCCTTCTGGTGGTATCTCCATTTTTTGACCCTCTGGAGAGATGAATTTCAATTGTGCGGGTTCATCTGGGATATTGTTCATCATAATTGTATTTTACTTAGCTATAGCGTTTCCCGATTGAATGAAGTACAGTTATATCAAGAAAATCGAACCGCAAAATAACAGGCATTCCAAGAGGCCGCAAAATAAATTTGGAACGAAAAGGGCCGCAAAATTAGCAAGCATTCCAATCCGGCCGCAAAATAACAGGCATTCCAATCCGGCCGCAAAATAAATTTGGAACGAAAAGGGCCGCAAAATTAACAGGCATTCCAATCCGGCCGCAAAATAACAGGCATTCCAAGAGGCCGCAAAATAAATTTGGAACGAAAATCCGGCCGCAAAATAACAGGCATTCCAATCCGGCCGCAAAATAACAGGCATTCCAATCGGGCCGCAAAATAACAGGCATTCCAATCCGGCCGCAAAATAAATTTGGAACGATAATCAAATTTGTACTTCATTCAATCGGGAAACGCTATAATTGAACAACAAAACTAATGCAAACAACCAAAATTTCATTTAAGTCATTGTATTTTAAAGAGATTTTGGTTTACAGATATTTTCAGCAGCAGTCTAAAATTGAGACTATTTTTTTGATTCCTTGTACTTGATGTTCACGTTTTTTGTAAATGCTTGAGGGCCAAAAACTCATTTCATAAAAAATCAATGAGTTGCATATTTAAACACCCAATCAGTGATGACTTTAAGCTTGCCGAACCTCAAAAACTTGAACAAAACGCGCTTTGACGCTAAAGACGCTAAAGACGCTAAAGAGGCCTCTTAAAAATTAGTCACCGGTTCGGCAAACAAGGGATCAGTTGCCAGATTATTGTTACCCAAACCAGTCCAACCCCCTGCAAGTAGCTAGTTTTCTTCCTAGGCCAGAATCTGCCCGTGACATAAGTGGTAATAGCCACGTTAGTCTCCTTTAACACTTATTGATTTTAAGTAAAAATAATTAACAATTAACAACAACTTAATTTAATTTTCTCGTTCCCAAACGAGGTGAAGGAATGCCCAAGAATGCTCGGCATCAAATTTGGAGCCAGCCAACGAGCGTTTTCAAAACGGGTCCGGTTTTTGTTTTTTGTGAATTAAGAATTAGTAAAGCCTAATTCCGGTTTTTAAATGTGGACCGGAGGTTAATTGTAGCTTGATTGACTTATGAATCAGGGATAAAATGAAAATGTTTAAAATGACTGAGAGGTGAATTGAATGACAAAAAACACCCAAGAAGCCACCCATTCTGGCCAATTTAGTCTAATTCCCGGCGTTAGCTGCGATGTAGATCGAAATTTTATAGTGAAATATAGAATAATATAGAAATATTTCTATATAGAAGCATAAGGGAACGATCAACCCATTATCCCCTTGCCTTAACGCTTAGGGTTACTTAATGAAAACTCGCCCTGTTGGGTGCAACCAACTTTTGATGCAATT
>QNEL01000322.1 GCA_003645185.1 Candidatus Parabeggiatoa sp. nov. 3 | reverse complement strand
TCATCAGTGCTAAGTTCAACAGGGAAATTCCACATAATTAACTCACTCCTATTTCAATCCAAGCTGTTTTTTGATGGCTTCGATAGTTCCTTTTTTCAAGTCAGTGGCGTGCATTGGCAAAACCGACTGGTGGCCGTTCAAATAAACTTTTAAATGACTACCTTTACCGGGCATAAAAGTAGCACCTTGTTTTGCAAGCCAATGTTTAAACTCTTTGCTTTTCATAAATTCGTCTATCTCCAACTTCATTCTTGGATTGAATTAAGAGGATTGCCTTTGGTACGCCAATTTTTTTCCCTCTGCATCGAATAATCCAAGCGAGGGTAATTCAACCAAGCCAATGGTTTAATTTTTGGTTGTGAAATCATAAAAAACTCTTCGTTTGAATACATTCAACCTCATTTTTTAATGGTCTATGAACAGCTTTTAAACACCTTTTGAATGGGCAAATGAATATCCATTGTTTCATCAACAAGCTCGGTGTCAGGTGGAAAAACCCGGTAACGATGCGGAGGATAAAACACATATATTGTGGATAAGCTCGGTAAAACGAGCCAACACGATTTCACGTTAAGCGCAAAGTAAGCTTTTACCTTGTTAGTCATCTCAGTCAAAGTCTGAGAAGTAGAAATAATTTCAATAGCGAGATCGGGCGGTGAAGGTGAACGGATGATATCATCTAACGGTTCTGCTTCAGGCACCGGGGTTTGCCAATAGACAGAAATATCCGGTTTCAACTCAATAGTTGATTTAAATCCAAATTGGCTAATATCTAGGCCCTTTAAATCTATAGAGAGTTCTGGCATGACTTCTAGACGTTCATCTTGAGCCAGCGACACAATGAGCTTGCCTTGTGCCCGGCTGTGGTTTATTAGAACCTGCCTGTTTAACTTTCCATCATCAATAGTATCATGTTCAAGTTCTATTAATTCACTCATATTGAATACGCCTTTACCAATCATGCTGCATTGATTTAGTTTGTCGTCAAATAGCCAATAGCCGGCCCCTCTTCCATATAGCGACTTCTACCGATTTGCGTGAGACGCTTTTGCCAAGCATAAATTTCCATGTAGATAGGGTGAAGGCTATCCACTGAAGTCGTCCAGATTCTACCATACAAACTGGGCTCATCAAATCGAAGTAAGCCGGCTTGACGCAAATTCTTTGACAACGGAGTACCAAAGATTGGGGAAACAGGAGCCACCTGAAAATTTTGAACAGGGTTAATGGCAACCCATTCTTCATACATAAAGTTCCGCTACCGCTTCTTCAATACGCAAGAGACTATCGTCCGAAAACCAGATCAAATAAGGCCATAACGAATATTAGCAACCCCAGCACGCACGATAGCTTTGAACTAAAAGATAGACAACATCACATCTATTTAGTCTCTACCATCCTTGAGATAGCGGTTCCTTCCAATCTGTGCTAGACGCTTTTGCCAATCAGCCACTTGCCCATAATTAATTATAGCGTTTCCATATCTCATGACGTACAGTTATATTAAGAAAATCGAACCGCAAAATAACATGCATTCCAAGAGGGCCGCAAAATAAATTTGGAACGAAAAGCATGCCGCAAAATAAATTTGGAACGAAAAGTAGGCCGCAAAATAAATTTGGAACGAAAAGCTGGGCGCAAAATAACAATGTAACAAAAATGATTTCACTTCATTCAATCGGGAAACACTATAAAATAGTGGGTATTAACTGTGGGTGTCCAAACGCTACCATAAATACTAGGGTCATCAAAGCGCTGTCCTCTTCAGTTCAACAGGAAAATTCCACATCATTAACGCCTATTTCAATCCTAGCTGTTTTTTGATGGCAGTTCCTTTTTTCAAGTCAGTGGCGTGCATTGGCAAAACGGACTGGTGGCCATTCAAATAAACTTTTAAATGACTCACCGAAGCTGGGCGCTTCGGTAGCACCTTGTTTTGCAAGCCAATGTTTGAACTCTTTGCTTTTCATAAATTCGTCTATCTCCAACTTCATTCTTGGTTAAGCTAAATTGAACCCTGCCCTGCAATCATTTCTGTAAGAACTATCCATCTTCTTGTTCAAAGGCATCACTGTTGGAGAATGATCTGATTGAGATGGGAAGCGAGTAACTCAATTTGTTGGTGAAGCTGTTTCAACATTTCAAGGGAGGTGACCGTTTTTTCAAATTCAGAACCATCACTGAATGTGATTTGATAGAGATAACTTTTTTGCGGTTTTCCCATACTAAAATTGGGCTTTTTTAAAAATTGGGAAGCTTCAGCCAATGACTCAAAGATTAAAGGGGCTCCGTCATGTCGTAAAATAAAGCGAATTTCTTGTGGTAAAGCACTCAGTGCCGCTCTAACACGATCCACATAAGAATTAATGGTTGGAGTTCCCAGTTGTGTGATTAAAGAATGCTGTACTTGTTCTTTTTTATTTGACGTAAATGTTTTTTCAAAGGTTGTCACAATACGCCATTTTTCTGCTTCTGTTGAGTTATCAGGATAATCCATTACAACTCCATTCTCAAAAAAAGCCTTTATAATCTTATCCTTTGGAACATAGAATAAATCAATTTCCCGACTCCGAATTAAGTCTCTTGCTGGTTTAGTGAAATCGCCAGCCGCAATGATACCCAAAAATCGTGCAGTGGGATAGGTTTCTCGCATTGGCATTAATTTTCCCGTGTCATCTCTCGCTTTATCTTTAGAATGACGGGCTCCTCTTCTCCAAAAACATTCTACGAAAGCAACAGGAATGCCAATCTCATTTTCAGTTCCGTGAAGTTCAAGCACGTAATCATAGTCGACGGTGTTTCCATCACTATCAAGCCATCCAATTTTTCTACCTCTCACCATCCTTTTTATAAAACGGGAGTCAATAAATAGCTGTAATTCATTAGCAACATTCTTCAGTAACGGTAGCACAAAGTATTCTTCAAACCAGTCGCCTATCAACTGTCCAAGTTTATGCCCTGATGAAGCTTTGCGAGAAGTCATCATTATCCTTCAATCCATAAACGTCCTTCATGTAAAGGTACAGTGTGTTTTCTATTTTTCCATTTCGTGTTTCTGTCTCTGAGTTTTTCAAAAGAAAAGCTTTTAAATCCCACCGCAAGAGCCAGTTGCCCTAACCATTTTTCAACCGGTAAATAAACGCCATAAGGCGCGGCATCTCCAATCACAAAACAAAGGGTTGAATCTGCCTTGCACAAAGTGCGTAATGAATAAAATACTTTTCCTAAGTCTTGAAAATAAGCGGCTACCATAGTGTGGTAAGTTTTTTTGCCGCCTTTGGTGAGACGAATTTCAGCCAAAGTTTGACAAGCATTTGAGAGTTCCGCCTTGATAGGTTGTAGAATCTGATCTTGCAGAATCTTATCCAATTCTAGACGTTCAGCTGCGGAATGCTGAGAACAGGAACGGATTAAATATTGTCGCACTGTTGTTTGAAGATCTTTCCAACCGCTAATTTCTCCCCAAAAAGTCATTTCCAAACGCGTGGCATCCGCATAATCATAATTATTGGGATAAGGGGGAGAGGTGATAACCAGATCAAATAATTCTGTTGGCTCAAACTGAGGTTGTCTAGCATCCTTCAACAAAACAGAGGCATTTTTTCCCCACTGATTTTGTTGAACATAAACGATATCAGAAACCATCAGGGCTATTTTTTCTTGAAACGCGATAAACGGTTCTAAGACTTTCGCTTTCTTTTTATTTGGCAGCACATATTGCCATTGCGCTGTGCCAGCGGTGCTACAAGAACGGAGAATGGCTGTGATAGCTAACCAAATCATTTCTTTTATGGGATCATCATTTTGAGATAATTCAAAATAGGCATTTCGTAATGCATCCAGTTTTGCTAAATTTTCTGGCGTGTAACATTTATTTAATAAGGGTATATGCAGTCTTTGTGTGGGTTTCAGTTGTTTTTTAGCCAATTCAATCAGTTTTTCTGAAGTCTGCCACAATACAGAGGCCTCTATACGCCAATAAAGTAGTTTAACGTGAGCTATTTTATAAACAAATGGATGTGTTTCAAAACCAGTGCATGAGACTTGGCTGGCTTGGGCCGCAAGTAAAGTCGTACCACAACCCGCAAAGGGATCGAGTAAATTTAAATGACGGGTTTTACTTTTATGCTCAATTAATTGTTTAACCCAGTCGGCTGAAAAACCGGCTGAGTAACGAAACCAGCGATGTATGGGTAATTTCATGTTATCAGTGAAAGTACCTGAACGTGCGGTTTTAAGTTGAACAGAAGTTAATGCCTGATTGTTTGCGACTTCAGTAGGAAACAGGTTCAACTGCGAATGACTACTTATAATCATATTAATAGTTATTGTCCATTACGGAATTTAATACCTTCGCTACTACCGAAAATCATTCTCAAGTTGATATTTTGTTAATGATGTTTTTCGTCCAAGCACTTACGAAAATGCAAAATACCCCAATTGAGATATCTCTTTTCTCCTGCTTCTACCCAATATTTCAAGCCACGTTTCTGATGTTCAATGTAGTCTTTACCACAAGCTTTGAGGAAGGCTTCATAATTGTCGTTTATCTCTTCAAGAAGACGACGGTAATGCTGAGTTAATTGTTCTGTCAGTTCAATCATTTGAACTTCTTCAAATCCCAAAGTTGTTGCGGTATTTCGGTAAAAATCAAAAGACGACAGCGAATCTAAATGAATCCTCTCTAAAAGAGGTTGGAGGACTTCGGTTGGACAGTCATCGCTTTTCATTGGATCGGTAAAGATAAAATGGCCTCCCTTTTTCATAACTCGGTAAACTTCTTGAAGCATTTTAACGCGATCACTACTGAAGAGCAAAGCATCTTGGGACCAAACGACATCATAGTGTTCATTTTCTGAGGGTATTTCTTCAAAGCTGCCTTCAATCACTCGAATTTGTGAATCCAGTCTCTGTTTTTGATTTAACTCACGGTTGCGTTGATTTTGGCCTTCGCTCAAATTGAGACAATCGACATGACAAGCAGTGGTTTTGGCAAGATAGCGTGCCGCACCACCATAGCCGGCACCCATATCTAAAACGACGCTTGATTCATTGAGTGGTAGCAATGAAGCCATTTTTTCAACGGTTTTATACATGGCTTCGTGTATAGATTCCTGCCCATCATACAAACCAATGCTACAGTGATCACTGTGGTTATAGATAAGTCTCTGAAATGATAGCACTTCCTGGCTATTATAGTAGTCGCGTGTCCTTGACACAACGGAGGGGTGTGGCATATTTAACCTCATAATAATAAAAGAGAATCAACCTGTATTAACTCATATTTTTGGGATTGATGGTTTATTTTATAGCCATTATTATCTGTTTGTAAAGAACGATAACCCAATACCAGATCAAGCGTTACGTTGGCAATGATTTCTAGTGGATCAAGCCACTTCAGGGCCAGTTCGTCAGTTTCGTAGAATCCAACAGATAACTCACTGCATCCCGCAATCACTATTTCAGCACCGAGCGAAGCCAAATAATCAATAATCGTTCTTAAATTCTTTTGGGCCGGTGCTGAAATTTGGGAGCCGGTTGCTTTGATTCCCCAACTCAGATCATAAATTGTATTCATAACCAATTTCTGAAATTCAGAGCCTAGCTGAAGAGAGATAGGAATAAAGCCCGCTTTGACTAAACTGTTCTGATACAATTGAGCTTGTAACGTACCATCTGTACTCAGAACCCCAACTTTTTTGATATCATGATAATTTTCCACTAAAAATTGAGTGGTACAGTCAATCAGGTGAATCCAAGGAATTTGAAGCTGTGACTGAACCGGTTCATAAAAAGCGTGAGCGGTATTGCAAGGAATAACTAAAAAATCCACACCGGCTGATGCTAAGAATTTCCCATACTTAATAAGCCAAGGTACACAGCTTTCTGTCTTCCCTAAGAAACTCTCAGTACGATCTGGGATATTTGCAGCATTGATAAGGAGCCATAATGGATGTTCTTGATCTCGCGCAGCACCTCGTTTAGTGCTTTGTTCAATCAAAATTTGCTCAAAGGTTGTGTGAGCTAAAGGCCCCATACCGCCAATAATACCAGGGATTAAGTTTTGTTTTTCACGCAAAGGTTTTGCGCGCAAAACCTTTGCGTGAAAATGATCTTTATTATAAATCATATATAGCGTTTCCCGATTGAATAAATAAAGTACACTTATGTTAGGTAGGTATGCAAATGCGTTGTGGGCCCCAAAAAAAAGTCATTATCAATCCATCTGCACCTTTGCTGTCATAAATTTTGCACTCCATACGCAAAATAAATTTTGCACTCCAAAAAACGCAAAATAAATTTGTACTTCATTCAATAGGGAAACGCTATAGCCTATTTCAAATTGTGACTCAAGCCATTTTTTTTGCACGAATCAAGTAAGTCTTTTGATATAAAACGCCCTCTTTTTCAATAAGAGGCTCTGGTTGTCCTTGTTCTTTAGCGAATTGTTTAATTTGGGGCAAAAAGGGTAAATAGTAATCAGACAATAACAAATCAACCCGCTTTATCACGGCCCAATTCGCCTCGCCTCGTGTTTCCCAATCAATCGCGTAATCAAGCGGATCATCACCGTCAGCCTGAACACCCTTCCCCCAATATTGATTGAGCAGATCACAAGTGAGTTGAGAACCCTGTTTGCTCGTGGTTATGAACAACATTTCGCCACCGAATTTGAGAAAATCTCGTCCTTGGGTGATCAAAGCATCATTGACGATTCTACCCCCTTGACCATTAATATTCCAATCACCGGCTGATAGTCTTTTAACATCACCTTCTAAATCAGGCGCAGTAGGTGGATTGGAATAAATCACATCCACTTTTCCCTCAATTTCTGGATGTCCTTTTATGGCATCAAAGCAGTCCGACTCAAGGGCATAAAGTTGCTCTGGTTTGAGATTGTTTAATGCCCAATTGCGCTGAGTCATCATAATCGCTTTGGGATTCAGATCAATGGCAATCACTTTAGCTGCACCGCCTTTGCCAGCAATAACTGATAACAAACCCGAACCCGACGCAAAATCCATGATAATTTTCTCGTGACAGCCATCAGAGCTAATGAGTTCTCCCATTTGAATGCCAAATGGCGTTGGTGACCAAACCGCTTGATGCGTTTCTAGTAACATACTAGTATTAATATGATTGAGTTCAACATTCAAAATGGTACCCGATTCAATTGATTGATAGTCAGCATATTTTTCTGGGTCATAAGTTATTGGGGTTTGAGATGTACTGCTCATAGGTTTCTATGCTCCTATAGATGTTAATACCAGTAAAACTCAAAACTGGCATCAACAGTGACTGTTCATTTTTATGGTTTTGTTCAGAGGTTCACAAGTTCAGACTTTTTAGTGGTGTTGTTAGCTTCATAATGGTATCAAAATTAATGTTAAATAATTAACAATTTTCTTGGGCAACTTGGGCAACTTATACTACTGATTGAAGCATGGCACGATTTTCAAAGCCCACTTCAGAAAAATAATTTCTGACAAACGGGGGCAACCACAAGGGATTGCCCCTACATGATTGTGAAACGAAGTAACGAAGTAAATTATTTAAATGAAAAACTATAGTTGCTAATTAATCGTTTTTGATTATGACGAATTTTGGGGAGGGCGAACACGCAAAGGCAGCCCCTACAAATAATATGGTTTTAAAGATCGTTTTGCGTAGGAACGAAGTTTCCATTAAATAAAAGGGCGAACACGCAAAGGCAGCCCCTACAAATAATATTGTTTTAAAGGTAGTTTTGCGTAGGAACGAAGTTTCCATTAAATAAAAGGGCGAACACGCAAGGGTAGCTGCCCTTGCGTGTTCGCCATTCCCTTTTATCCGTTATAACTGATGTTACGCACCCTGATTCTTTTTTTGAGAAAAAACGGGCCCAAAAGTTAATCTGCGAGTAGATTAGCAAATCAATGCCAGTAGATTTGCGCAGCAATGCAAATCAATGCCAGATTTTTTCTGCCAGAGACGCGAGCATCGCGTCTCTACAACGCGGATTTTAATTCATAACTTATTGATTTAAAAAATAATTTAAAAATTAAAAACGAAATTAATTTTAAGTGTTTGAATAGACATAGAAGTTGAGTGCGTAACATCAGTTATAATCATAAACCTTCATTCATAGCAAACCTGTTCCCGCATGGCTTACAGAAGCATTGTGCGTAACATCAGTTAGTCAAGTTGAGCAACGATTTCCTTTAGTAGTTCCATTTCCTTTATCTCTGCCGCATCAATGCCACCCATCATATAGCCACCAAATTTTAAAGGGTTTCCCCCGTTTTGTGCAATAGAGAGGGTTCCCTTAGCGATATCATTTAGCGCAGCCTGAACGTCTTCAATTTCAACCTCTGTATATTTTTTGATATACAATTTGGACAGTTTGTGACAAGGTATGAATTCCCCATGCCATTCTCTCACTTCTGGCTGAGTGTTGTAAATGTCCCAGTACATGCGCGAACCCGGTATAACTGAAGGCAAAGACACGGACAGCGTTGTCACGATATCTTGATACATTTCGGCAAATGTCAGCCAATCTTCAACCTCTCGGGTAAGACTATGAAGCGTTGTGTTGGGTAAGCCCAATATGCCAGATACATATAATCTGTAATCTAGCTCCTTTGCCAACTCTAGTGCATCATATATGTGTTCCTTTCCCCTATTAATGCCTTTGGAGGCACTTTTTAAGAGTTTGGAATCAAACGTTTCTATGCCCACGTTCCATGTACGGACAAAACCTTTACAGATTTCAGCAGATTTTAGAAACTCTGAAACCAAGCCATAGGTAAGCATAAATCGATGAGAACGAAGAATACTTGAATTTTCGCAAGCTTCTGCAAGCTGATTAAGAAAGGCAAATGTCCCTTGCCATTGGTTTTTTGAGAAACCCAAGGTAGAGTCGCCAGCAGCATATACATTGGAATGTAGTTCACCAACGATAGACTCTAGTGTCGGTATCACTTTTTCCAAGGCAGCCACTTTGGGCGTTAGTCCCTGAATGGAACAATGTTGACATCGTCGTTTGGGATTCTTTCCCCATTGACAGCCACCATCAATACCTAAAGTGACCATTCGTTTTAATTCATAGTGATGAGAGTACCACAAATGGAATGCTTGATCGTAATGCTTTGCCATATAATCCTCGATCAAACG
>QNEL01000321.1 GCA_003645185.1 Candidatus Parabeggiatoa sp. nov. 3 | reverse complement strand
CTTATTAATCGAATTTCAATCAACCATAGATGACTTCATGGCCGTTCGCATCATGGTTTATGTCGGCCTGTTGTACCAACATTTGATTGAAACGCAAGAATTAACGGGCAAAGATAAATTACCAGCCGTCTTGCCTATCGTCATTTATAACGGCATTCCACGTTGGAATGCCAACAAAAATATCAGTGAATTAGTGGAAAAGATACCCGGTGGCATCAGACAATATTGTCCCCATTTACGTTATTTATTGATTGACGAAGGCAGTTATCCACAAGCAGATTTAGCCAAACTGCGTAATTTAGTAGCCGCCCTGTTCCGCTTAGAACAAACTCGGGCTCAAGACACAACTCAAGCCACGAAAGCGATTCGTGAAGTGTTATCCGAATTACTTGATTGGTTAAAGGAACCAAAATGGTTTAGACTGCGAGCTGACTGGCTAGTCTGGTTAAAACGGGTATTATTTGTCCGAAATAAACCTCATATAGAAATCCCAGAAGTTCATGATTTAGAGGAGCTCAACACCATGTTATATGAGAATATGCAAGCCATGTATAGAAGGGGCGAAGAGGATGCAATGAAAGCCGGAGTCATTTTAGGCGAAAAGAATGGAATCATTAAGGGACAAGCCAAGATGTTAATTCAGTTATTAGACAAGAAATTTGGCGAGGTGAATAAAGCAACGCGCGATATGATTTATGAATTAGATGAGGAAGAGTTGTGGGATTGTGTTAATCGGCTTCAATTCGCTCAATCGTTAGACGACGTTGTTAGACATATTTTCTAATCGTAGGGGCAATCCCTTGTGGTTGCCCTTTATCTGCTTTTGAAATCCCAGAACCTCATGATTTGGAGCTCAACACCATGTTATATGAGAATATGCAGGCCATGTATAGAAGGGGCGAAGAGGATGCAATGAAAGCAGGAGTCATTTTAGGTGCAAGGAAGGGAAAGGCCGATATGCTCATTGAGTTATTAAAAGATGAATTTGGCGAAGTGAATAACGCAGCGCGATATCTGATCTATGAATTAGATGAGGCTGAGTTACGTGATTGTTTTAAGCGCCTGAAATTGGCTCAATCGGTGGATGAAGTTGTTGGACACCTTTTCTAGTCGTAGAGGCAATTAAAGAGAAATAAACGCGCTTTTTTGCTTAAGACGCTTAAGACGCTATTTATCAATAGAAATCTTTGCGTCTCTTGCGCCTCTTGCGCCTCTTGCGTTATAAATATTAATTAATGGTGGGCAGCAAAAACACGCTACCCACCCTACAGTAAATTAGAGATCATCATGTTAATCAAAAAAATCCTATTCCCGCTCATACTCGTCATTGGCGCAATCACGGCCTATATATTATTATCTGACAAACCACAAACCGGCCCAATAACGCCCGTTGCCCCACTGCCCTTTACTCCCCCCACCTCATCGGCCTCTCAAAAACGCCTGGCTTTGCTCATTGGCAATTCCAATTATGCGGGTACCCAGTTTTTAACCAATCCCGTCAATGATGCCAAAGCCTTGGCAACAGTCTTAAAAAAGCAACTCAACTTTGATGTCATTTACAAAACCAACCTCAATCGCAGAGAAATGAAAGACGCGATTACCCAATTCGGTGAACAACTGGATCGCAATCGAGGCGTTGGCTTATTCTACTATTCCGGGCACGGCTTACAATATCAAGGCAAAAACCACTTAATCCCGATTGGTGTCAAAGACACCTTAAAGTCTGCCAATGATTTGATGGAAGGCACTGAAACCGTTACCGTCAATTATGTACTCAACGCCATGAAAATGGCGGCCAATGAAGTCAACATCCTGATTTTAGATGCCTGCCGCAATCCCCCGCGTTTTGTCAAAAGCTGGTACAAAGGTGAAATGATTGATCCCGGTATGGCAAAACAATCTAACACCCCAAGCGGCACTTTGATTGCTTACGCCGCCGCCTCTGGCAAAGTGGCCGAAAGCGGTGAAGGCGAAGACAATAGCCCTTATGTCACATCGCTGATGAAATGGCTACCCACCCCGAATCTGTCGATCACTGACGCGCTAACACAAGTACGCAAAGACGTGAAACAGGCCACCTATCAACAGCAAGAACCCGAATATGCCGCAGCCTTAGATGATATTTTCTATTTAAATAATGTCAAGGTTGATACCCAGCCATCACCGCCACCGTCTCCTGATAATCGGTTTGTAGCCGGCAAAGTCTTTCGTGATCGCTTACAAGATGGCAGTCAAGGCCCAGAAATGGTGATGATTCCGAGTGGCACGTTTCGCATGGGCGATATTGAAGGCGGTGGTGATTCTGATGAAAAGCCCGTGCATACTGTGTCCGTTTCGCGTTTTGCGATGGGGCAACATGAAGTGACAGTGGGTGACTATTTGCGTTTTGTTCATGCGACTGGTAGTTATGCACCTGAATGGCAGGAAGCGGGAAATGAATATAACATTCATACTGGAACGGATGATTGGTATAAACGAATGGGGAATGCTTTAACAGATGAAAATCACCCGATAGTCGGTATTTCTTGGTTAGATGCCACCGCTTATGCTGAATGGTTAAGCGAACAAACAGGCCAAGACTATCGTTTGCCCACGGAGGCTGAGTGGGAATATGCCGCACGGGCCGGTACGGAAACTCAGTATTGGTGGGGTAATGAAATAGGTACCAATAAAGCCAATTGTTACAGTGATTGTGGTGATTATTTTGAATACACTTCACCCGTAGGCTCTTTCCCCAAAAACCCTTTTGGTTTATACGACACGGCTGGAAACGTTTGGGAATGGACGTGTTCAGAATATGAAAACCCTTACAATGGCAAGGAAAATACTTGTTTAAGCAATAATCGTGCCAATAGTGAAAGCCTTTTCGTTTTGCGCGGCGGCTCGTGGAGCATCGATGCCATGTGGATGCGCTCCTCGAGCCGCATCAGGGATCAGCGGGCTTTCCGTAGCGGGGTCTACGGTGCGCGGCTCTCCAGGTATTTGTAACTCTTTTGCCTTTTTCCTTTTTCCCTTTTCTTTCTTTTTTCTTTTTTCTTTTTTTCTTTTTATGGAAGAACAGAGATTTGGGGGAAAGGGCTTTGGGGTTTGGGGGGTGAGGGTTTTTCGGCCCGCGCCCTGCGCGGGCCGCGATTTTTTTTGAGGTATATTACACATATATAGTAAGGATATTATTTTTCAACACAGAGATCACAGAGGAACACAGAGTTACACAGAGAGGTTATTGGTTTATGGTTGATTGAGCTACGCCGCTTCGAGCTTTCATCTCATTTTAAACCGCAAAGGGCAACCACAAGGGATTGCCCCTACAAGCCGCCCGTAGGGGCAATCCCTTGTGGTTGCCCCCTTTCTCCTTTCTTTTTTTAAATACCTGAAAATTTATGGTTCAGTACTTATCATAATCCGCAACACATCAAGAACATAATATAACCATGAATTTAAAAGAAATCATCATCACATCCATCATCGCATCCATTCTAGCCTTAATCACCGGCATCATCTTAGTGCATTATGAAAAACGAATTGATACTTCTCAAGACACGGCCCAAACTGTCGTGTCAACCGCGCCCTCATCACATCAACCCTCAACCCCAGTGCCAAAACCGCCCACAACGGATCATCCCCTGAGCAGGCGATTAAAAGCCTTAGAAATCCCCAATCCCTCAATCACCGTCACATTGTGGTTCAACAACCCCGAACAAACCCAATTCAGCACCGCTGAAAAAATCACACTTTACTATCAAATCAAAGAAATAGCCCCAACTTCCCCATGTGCAAGAGAATGCTATTTCACCTTATTCAACCTCTCACCCACCGGCAAATTGTCTATACTCTTAAAAAACGAACCCATTGAGCCTGACAACATTGAAGAAAAGCGTTTACGTTTAGAATCAGGCCAAGAATATTTTAAAGCCATCATCACATCACAACCCATTACCTCATGGTTAAGCTTCTTAAATAGCGATATAACCGAACCCTCACAACACAAAACACTATTAGCCACTTATCAATTATCAGTTATCAAAAGGGCCCCCTGATTTTTGTTGAAATCAGGAACAATCACTTTTAATTTTGCGGCTCTTGCGTTATAAATAAGTTTAGCGTTTTGGTGGGCAGCAAAAACACGCTACCCACCCTACAGTAGATATAGCTCAAAAAATTAATGGTGGGCAACCACGTTACCCACCCTACGACGCTATTTCTCAATAGAAATTTTTGCGCCTCTTGCGTCTCTTGCGCCTCTTGCGTTATAAAAAATATTGACTGACGCAAAGTTGAGATTCAATTCTGTGGTACTCTGTGAATTCTATTCGAGGTTTTTTTTGCGCGCAAAAACTTGAACCTCGAATGTTGAAAAAAACTCTAAATAAAGATAATCTCCAAAAATCATTCAGAAAATAATTCTAATAATGAATACATTGCATTTACAAAAAATGACTGTGCAAGGTTTTAAATCACTTGATCATTTTCAAGTTGAGTTTCAACCTCATCTTACCGTATTCATCGGTGGCAATGGGACTGGAAAATCAACCGTTTTGCAATTTTTAGCGTTTATTCAGGCCTTTATTTTAGGTGAACCTCGGCGCTTTTTTGAAGACAGAATTTGGTTACCTGATAGCATTCAGTCTTTTTTGAATCACAGTCATCAGATTGAAGCTCAACTCACTTTTGAAAACACTAAAGGCACTCAAATTCAATGGGCTTTTGTTTGGCATGTTCAAGACAATCTCAATCAAACTGAAAGTCTTCACTATCTGAATCAAAACACGCATCAAACCATTTTCAAGTTTACCCGAACCGCTTCGCCGAGTAATCGACAACTTCAAATTGATGATGAAACGGTAGAAAATTTAGGTTTGCGTTTAGCCGGTTCCCTTTTTTCAATATTGGATACCCAATTTATTGCACATCCCAAAAGCCATGAGATTATTGAAAGTGTTCGAGCATGGGGGCGAGGGATTTTTTCGCTTGAATTGATGAATCCCGTCAAAATGCGTCGCGGCGCAATCGGCTACAGTTCACACCTTGGACATCAAGGAGAAGAGCTAGGCGGTTTTTTAGCCTCACTGTCAACAGCACAAAAAGCGCGTATTATCAAACGGTTAAATCAATTTTATCCCAGCCTCAAAGCCCTTTACACCCCAGAAAAAAAAGCAGGTTGGATTGACTTACAACTGGCAGAACATTTTCCAAACAGTGCCCCAATTCATGCAGAACATATCAGCGACGGATACTTGCGTCTCATCGCATTAGCCGCGATACCCGAATTAGACACAATCAGTCTGATATTGATAGATGAAATTGAAGACGGGATAGAGCCCCATATTTTACCCGAATTAATCAACACGATTCGTCAAGAACAAAAAACGCAATTCATAATGACATCACATTCCCCCATTTTAGTGAATCATTTTGAGCCCCCAGAAATCCGTTTCATGTCTCGCACCAAAACAGGCACAGCGATATCAGTAGGATTCCATGAACTCGAAGCTATACAACAAGATTTAGCCTATCAAGGTGCCGGAGAAATTTGGTTACATACTTCAAATCACACAATAGAAAAGTGGGTTAATGAAGCGATTTCACGTCGTGAATAAGAGGCCGTTAATGAACATCCTGATTTGTGGAGAAGGTGAGCATGACATGGGAGGGAAAAAATGATAGAACGCAGATTTGACTGATTGTCATGATCTACGCTGATTAATTTAATTAATCAGTGTTAATCAGTTCAATCATGACAATCAGCGTTCTATCCCACTTTTAATTTTGCGTCTCTTGCGCCTCTTGCGCCTCTTGCGTTATAAATAAGTTTAGTGACTTTTGATGATAAAAAATATAAACGCTAAAGACGCTAAAGACGCTAAAGACGCTATTTGTCAATAGAAATCTTTGCGCCTCTTGCGCCTCTTGCGCCTCTTGCGTTATAAATAAGTTTAGCGTTTTGGTGGGCAACCACGTTACCCACCCTACAATTTCACAACTAACGGAGGTTTATCAATATGTCTAATATCAAAACCTTGTATGCAGAGACGCGAAGCATCGCGTCTCTACTGTTGATTATCCTGATTTTTCCGACTCAACTGTGGGCGACAGCTTGCGATGACGCGACAACGCTGGTAACTCAGGCTTATCAGCTAACAAACCAGAATCGGGATCGGCAAAAAAGTTTATTGCAACAGGCTTTAAAACGGTGCCCGAATCATGCCATCGCGCATAATAATCTTGCGGTGCTGTTTGAAAAAGAAGGCCGTGACAAGCAAGCCCTTTATCATTACCGACAAATGCTCAACTCGCCTTCAAAGCAATACCACATTCCAGCTTGGATGAGCATCGGCGATCTGTATTATCAACAACGGCAATGGCCTTTAAGCTTGGAAGCCTATTTGTATGCGTGTACTCGCAATCACCGCGCTCGTGCTCGTGTGAACGAATTAATGCACGAAAACCGTTATCGCACTGTAGAAGAGAATGAAGTGATGAAACGCGAGAGTTTAGCCGTGCTTTATGACAAATCGCGTTTACGGCAACTCTTTGAATTAGCCACGCAGTGTCAACGCAAATTCAAATCAGTCGCGACAAGCAAAGCGTACCTGTTTGAAACGATAACCGTGTTTCGCAATCTGCGGTTTAAAACGGGCCAATCGAATTTAGGTTTAGTGACAGAAGAGCAATTGGAAGAAATCAGCCTGACTTTGATTAACCAGTCAGCCAATAAAACGATCCATATCAAGGGACATGCCGACAGCCAACCTTGGGGAGGGAGAACACAAAAAGAGAGTCAACGCCTGAATCAACAATTATCACTGAAACGGGCAGTAGCGGTTAAAACCGCATTCGTACAACGAGGTGTTCCCAAAAACCGTATTAAAATCAAAGGGTATGGTGAAAATCGTCCACTGGTTAAAGGCCAAAATGAAGCCGCTTGGGCCAAAAACAGACGAGTAGAAATTGAATTGAATGATTAAAGTTTAAGATAGAACGCAGATTGAACTGATTATCATGATTTGCGCTGATTTTTCAGATTTTAAATCAGCGTGAATCAGTTCAATCAGGCCATAATCAGCGTTCTATCATAATCAAATAACAGATAGAACGCAGATTTGACTGATTATCATGATCTGCGCTGATTTTAAAATCAGCGTCAATCAGTTTCATCATGATAATCTGCGTTCTATCACAATCAAATAACAGATAGAACGCAGATTTGATTGATTGTCATGATCTGCGCTGATTTAAAATCAGCGTGAATCAGATGGCGTGGGGCCGGCAACAAAAACCCGTTACCGGCATACTACATTTATGTAATCACTGAGGGTTTATCGCGCCCAGTGTATTTTTTAATGCCCGCAATTTTTTCCGCTAGTTTGATCAATTCCGCTAAAACTTCTTGTGCGTCTAAATGATGTCTAGCGGTATCTTGTTCAAACAATTCTAAATAAACGCGCAAAGTCGCGCCTTCTGTGCCGGTGCCGGAAAGACGAAAGACAATGCGTGACTCGTCTTCAAAAAAGATTCGCATCCCTTGATTGGTACTGATGCTGTGATCTATGGGATCAATGTAACTGAAGTCGTCGCAGTATTCTACGATGTGCCCATCGAAGGATTGGCCTTTTAAATGATGGCCGAAGGTACTGTACAGGTTTTCCATTAATTCTTCAGCCGCTTTTTTGTCTACCCCTTCGTAATCATGACGGGAGTAAAAGTTGCGGCCATATTTGGCCCAATGTTCACGTACAATGCTTTCTACCGATTGTTGGCGCACGGCTAATATATTTAACCAGAATAATACGGCCCATAAGCCATCTTTTTCTCGTATATGGTTGGAACCGGTGCCAAAACTTTCTTCACCGCATAATGTCGCTTTGCCGGCATCTAGCAAATTGCCAAAAAATTTCCAGCCTGTCGGCGTTTCATAACAATCTATATTGAGTGCTTGGGCAACTTGATCCGCAGCTTCGCTTGTTGGCATGGAGCGGGCGATGCCCGCTATACCGTCTTGATAACCGGGAACGAGATGGGCATTGGCGGCCAATATGGCGAGACTGTCAGAGGGTGTAACGAAAAACCGTTGCCCTAAAATCATGTTGCGATCCCCGTCACCGTCTGATGCGGCCCCAAATTGAGGCGCATTGTCTCCCATCATGATATCAACTAAATCATGAGCATAGGTTAAATTGGGATCAGGATGCCCGCCGCCGAAATCTTCTAAAGGTACACCATTCATCACGGTACCTGCTGGGGCCCCTAGTTTGTCTTCGAGAATCGTCTTCGCATAAGGGCCAGTGATGGCATGCATGGCATCAAAACGCAGGGTAAAACCGGATTGGAATAAGGCAGCAATGCCTTTAAAATCAAAGAGTTCTTCCATCAAGCTGTCATAATCGGTCACAGGATCGATGATTTCAATAATCATATCACCTATCTGAGTTTTGCCTTGATGGGCTAAATCAATATCGGCAACATCAAGAATGCGATATTCACTGATTTGTTGGCTATGCTGATAAATCGCATCCGTGATTTTCTCCGGTGCAGGGCCGCCATTACTGATATTGTATTTAATCCCAAAATCCCCTTCAGGGCCACCAGGATTGTGGCTGGCTGAGAGGATAATACCGCCAAAGGCTTGATATTTGCGAATAATAGCCGAAGCGGCAGGTGTTGAAAGGAGGCCATTTTGCCCCACCAAGACTTGCCCAAAACCGTTAGCGGCAGCGATTTTCAAAATCGTTTGAATAGCGGTTTTATTGTAATAACGCCCATCACCCCCGACGACCAGTATTTTGCCTTGGAAACCTTCCAATGAATCAAAAATAGACTGGACAAAGTTTTCAAGATAATGGGGTTGTTGAAAAACACTGACTTTTTTACGCAAGCCAGAGGTACCCGGTTTTTGCCCCTCAAATGGGGTTGTGGGAATGGTTTTCATCTTATCAGTCATAAATTAAACTTTTATGTAGGGTGGGTAACGTGTTTTTGTTGCCCACCAATAATTAAATAAATGTAGGGGGCCGGTAACGTATTTTTGTTGCCGGCCCCAATAGATCAATGTAGGGTGGGTAACGTGTTTTTGTTGCCCACCAATAATTAAATTTTTATGTAGGGGGCCGGTAACGTGTTTTTGTTGCCGGCCCCAATAGATCAATGTAGGGTGGGTAACGTAT
>QNEL01000320.1 GCA_003645185.1 Candidatus Parabeggiatoa sp. nov. 3 | reverse complement strand
TTGTTTCCGCTCTTAGTTACGGCGTTTTATGTACATCGATAGTTTCTTGCGTTGTCATATCTGATTATCTAGCACTGTTTAATAAGCTAATTCACTAAACAACACATTATTCCCTGCTTTACCAGTTTCTTATCAGTGAAACCAATAAGGGAATTGACGTAGACTTTAGGTCATCTTGAGATAGCTTTAATCTCACAATCTTTGAATTATCATAATAAGGCTTAAAAACGGCCGAATTAAGCTCATGTTACGCACATTTTAATGTACTTTGCATGAAACGGGTCGCACATAAAGCGTTAAGACATTGTCAATCAAAACGGCCCAATGAAAATATCACGGAATGGATCAATTTCTTTTTTGACGCATTAAGGAATATTCAAAAACAATTATTGAACAAATTAGAATTAAGGAAGAGAGAAAATCAATTATCATCAAGGGAAAATGCCATCATTATGTTTATAGGTAATCATCCTGGTTGTAAATCTGGCGAAATTGCGAAAAAATTAGACATTCCAAGTCCAACTGTCAAGAGGATAATTCCAAATTTAATCGCCATGAATTTGATTGAAAAACATGGAAAGGGCCCTGGAACCAATTACTCTTTGAAATAAAAACTTTGGAGGTTTAAAATAAGCAAGGCGAGCGTAGGGTGGGTCGTTTTTTGATGGGTTTCGCTCTACCCATCCTACGCTTGCTATTATTAACTGATATTAATGTCAGCAATTTTTTATAAAGCTGTAAAAAATGGAAATTATTTCAACCGCACAAAATTTAGATGAAAAGTTAAGCTTTCTTATAGAAGAATACAACCATATTCGTATCGCTACAGCTTGGGCATCTATGGGTTCTAAGTCAGCAGATAAGTTACTTGATAATAAAGTCGGCACTGGGATCCTTGAATGGGATTGATTCAAATCAATAAGTTATGGAGCTTCTGCTCAAAATTTCAAATGTTTCATACAACTTAATCGTCAAAAATTTGAACTCATTCTAATTGGGATATTAGCCACGGAATGACACAGAAAGCACGGAATATTTCCGTGTTTTTCCGTGTTTTTCCGTGGCAAAATCTTAAAGTGGTTAAAAGCGTTGGTGAAGTTTATGAAATTATGCCACTCCCTCATTCCTCAAACGATTATGAACAAGTGATTGATTGGCTTAGACATTTTCAGGGCAAAAGGAATTTAAAACCGATCTTTAAATTGGCTGATGAGCAATATATTCGTCCAACGCATGAAATCAGCGATTATCAAATGGCGCAGTTTGATAAACCTTTTAAATTATGGAAAAGCTTACTGCCAATTGTTTTGAATAATTAAGGCATTATTAATGTACAAAGCCAACTCAAGTTGGAACGAAGCTTGGATTCCAACTCAATGGCCTTCTGTGAATATTTTACTGCAATCTGGCAAATTTTCACTGCAATCAATCTAACCTCGCAAAATGATTAAAGAGCAGTAGAATCATAGAAGATATCCTCTGTGAAACTCTGTGGATCTCTGTGAACGCCGTAAAGCGTTAAAAACGCAACTGTGTGAAGATAGGTTTATATTGTTACTGAAATCAGTATAACAAATAGGTTAAAGTTTCAGTTAAACTGACTTTTGACTTTTCAAAAAGGAAACAAACCATGACAACACCGCGCCCTCTCTCACCACATTTACAAATCTACAAACCCCAATTGACATCAGTCATGTCAATCCTTCACCGTGCCACCGGCATTTTTTTATCGCTAGGCACATTAGTGCTAGTCTACTGGCTCATGGCCGCCGCAGACGGCCCTGAGGCCTATCAACAGGCCATCAGCTTGTTAGCATCTTGGTTCGGATTATTACTCTTATTCGGATGGTCCATCTCCCTTTTTTACCATTTGTGTAATGGCATCCGCCATTTATTCTGGGATGCCGGTTTAGGATTGGACATCAACACCGTTTATACTACTGGCAAATTCGTCTGGTTAGCCACTTTTATTTTAACCGCTTTAGCTTGGCTATTAGCTTTCACTATCAAAGGAGCAGGATAATGGATATGTTGCGTACCCCTTTATCACAAGTGCGGGGTTTAGGTTCTGCCAGAGAAGGTACTAACCGTTTTATCGCACAACGTCTTTCTGCTATCGCTTTAGTACCATTGATATTATGGTTCGTCGTCTCGATTATTTTTTTCATTACCAGAGCAGATTACGATGCATTAGTCGCTTGGATACGCTTACCCTGGAATACAGAACTATTCATCTTATTGATTTTATTATTGTTTTATCATGCACACGCCGGTTTGCAAGAAGTCCTTGAAGACTACATGCATAACGAAATTACTAAAGCGATAGTAATGGCTGCCATGAAATTTTTTGTCATTGCCATCACGATTGCTTCAGTGTTAGCCATTTTACGCATCGCTTTGGGGGGATAAGGTGTCTACGACTTACAAGATTATTGATCACAAATATGATATTGTCGTCATCGGGGCTGGCGGTGCCGGTTTACGGGCCACTTTAGGCATGGCCGAAAAAGGGTTAACAACGGCTTGTCTCACGAAAGTCTTTCCTACCCGCAGTCACACCGTTGCCGCGCAAGGCGGCATCAGTGCCGCATTGGGCAATATGGGAGAAGATAATTGGCACTGGCACCGCTATGATACGGTTAAAGGTTCTGACTGGCTAGGCGATCAAGATGCCATTGAATATATGTGTCGAGAAGCGGAACCAGCCATCATTGAATTAGAACATTACGGCGTACCCTTTTCGCGCACTGAAGAAGGTAAAATTTATCAACGCCCCTTTGGCGGTATGACAACCCATTACGGTGAAGGTATTGCCCAACGCACTTGTGCCGTTGCGGATCGCACTGGACACGCTATTTTACACACCCTTTATCAACAATCCATTAAATATCAGGCCGAGTTTTTTATTGAATACTTCGCCCTTGATTTGATTATGGATGAAGAAGGCGTTTGTCGAGGTGTGATGGCACTCAATATGGCAGACGGCACGATTCACCGTTTCAGTGCCCAGGCTGTCGTTTTAGCTACCGGAGGGTATGGACGGGTTTATTTTTCTTGTACGTCTGCTCATATCTGTACTGGTGATGGTAATGGGATGGTATTGCGGGCAGGTTTACCGCTACAAGACATGGAATTTGTCCAATTTCACCCTACCGGGATTTATGGCGCGGGCTGTTTAATTACAGAAGGGGTGCGTGGTGAAGGGGGTTTTCTTGTCAACTCTGACGGTGAGCGTTTTATGGAACGTTATGCGCCCCATGCTAAAGATTTAGCTTCCCGTGATGTGGTTAGCCGAGCGATTACTATAGAAATCCGCGAAGGGCGGGGAACAGGTGAACATAAAGATCATATTCACTTATGTCTTGAACATTTAGAGGCCGATATCATTCAAGAACGCCTACCCAGTATTGCAGAATTGGCCAAGATTTTCGCAGGTGTTGATGTCACCAAAGAACCGATTCCGGTTTTACCAACCGTACATTACAACATGGGCGGCATTCCCACCAATCATTATGGAGAAGTCGTCACACTCAAAGACGGTAAACCAGAACGTGTTGTACCCGGTTTAATGGCGATTGGTGAATGTGCTTGCGTTTCCGTACATGGCGCAAACCGTTTAGGTTCCAATTCACTGCTAGACATCGTTGTTTTTGGACGCGCCGCCGCAATCCGCTGTTCCCAAACCTTAGTACGTCGCGCCCCACACAAACCGCTACCCAAGGGTGCAGGAGAAGAAGCTTTAGCCCGTTTAGATCGATTACGCCATGCCAACGGCGAGCAGAGTACGGCCGACATTCGCCTGAAAATGCAGCGCGTCATGCAAACACACGCGGCCGTTTTTAGAACCGGCGAAACCCTGCAAGAAGGCATAGAAAAAATGAGCGACATTTTCGGCTTATTTTCAGATGTGAAAGTCACCGATCGTTCCCTGATTTGGAATTCAGATTTGCTTGAAACCTTAGAACTAGACAATATGCTCAGACAAGCCCTCGTGACAATCCATTCCGCATTCAACCGCACCGAAAGTCGAGGCAGTCATGCGCGTGAAGACTATCCCAAACGAGATGACGAAAACTGGTTAAAACACACCCTAGCTTGGTTAAACGCAGACGGCAACGTCACAACCGATTATCGCCCCGTTCACATGTACACCCTCACCAATGATGTTGAAGTGATTCCGCCGAAGGCGCGGGTTTATTAAGTACTGAAGCACAAGTTTTCAGGTATTTTCTTTTATGTATTTCACGCTAAAGTTTCGCTCCGCGAAACAAAGCGCGTGAAATGGTGGGTAACGTGTTTTTGTTGCCCACCATCTTCATTAAATTAAATTTAAAGCGAAGTTTGTTACCGCGCTAAGTATAAAGGGGAAACTCAATGAAAATACCTGTTTATTTATGCTTCAGTACTTAAGAACGCTGAACAGATAGAACGCTGATTATCATGATTTTCACGATTTCACGCAAAAGTTTCGCGGAGCGAAACTTTTGCGTGAAATAAAGTTTTTGCGCGCAAAAACTTTTGCGTGACATATCAGCGTTCTATCTGAAAATTACGGACTCACAGACACACTTTGCAATGGTGTTTTAGGATACATCATACTAAAAGGACGCACTTCTTTAAGTAAGTGTTCGGCGAGTTTTGTTTGGGTAAAAATTAAATCATACCGAACTTGCAAGTTCATCCAAAACTGTGCTTCCATACCTAAAAAATGCCCTAATCTTAAGGCTATATCCGCGTTTATATCTTGTTTACCTTGCACAATGCCACTTATTTTTTGCAAAGGAATATTGGTATCTTCGGCTAATTGTTCTTGGCTAATTTCCATTGGTTTTAAAAACTCTTCCAAAAGAATTTCACCAGGATGAATAGGATCAAAATTTCGTTTGTTCATTTTATTGTCACTAGTGGTAATCTACAATCTCAACATCAAAAGCATCACTATCATACCAGACAAAGCATATTCGCCACTGTTTATTGACGCGAATGCTGTATTGCCCAAGACGATCTCCGCTTAATGCTTCAAGACGATTTGAAGGGGGTATTTTCAAAGATTCAAGTTCCGTAGCAGCATTTACCATTTCTAATTTACGGGCTGCTATACGTTGCACATCATGCGGCAATCGACGGGAAAATTGTCCAGAAAATAACAGTTCTGTTTCTTTACAGTTGAATGTTTTAATCATAACTTAAGATATTTCTTGTTTTTTGTGATTCAATGATAATAAAAATAAATCTTGAACGCCAAGTCAAGATAAATCTTGAACGCCAATCAAATTTTGAACGCCAATCAAGATAAATCTACGCTTGCCCTTGCCTAAACAACAACTTAAGAGAAGGGGAAGTTATCAGTTATCAGTTATCAGTTTGACCCGTTTTAAACCTTCAATCATTTCAAAATGTCGATCATGGGTGACTAATGGTAAATCATTTGCTAAACAGGTTGCTGCAATCCAAATATCATTTTCTGGCAGAGGCCTACCTTTATCTTTTAAGACTTTGCGGATTTTTGCGTATTCTTCTGCCACCAGCTCGTTGATATTTAGTACGACACAAGCTTGAATAAATTGACGAAATCGTTGTTCATTAGCTTCGTGTCTCGCCGAATTTTTCGCTCCAAACAATAATTCCCCGCAAACAGTAATGGGTAAATAGATTTTTCGGTAATCTTGCAGCGATTCAACGATTAGTTTTTTATTATTTAAGACATCAATGACAATATTTGTATCCAGTGCAATGGGTTCGTTTTTCACCAGTCTCCCTCAATGTGTTGAAATTCTGATTGAATGAGTTGACGCATTTCTTCTGCTTCTTCATCATTTAAACAGCCCGCAAATGATAAGATAGGTGATTGATTCAATGGCGAAAATTTTTTGATCTGTTGCCAGAGTTCAAAAAACTGTACTAAGTCAATGGTATTAGTTCTATTTTGAATCTCATCAATGAGTCGTTGTTTGACTAGAGTAGTCATTTACAAATCTCCTGGTTAGTTATCAGTTATCCTCTTCAGGTTAACACTGTCCATCGTGACAAGTCGTGATTATGCCCCTCAGTGCAAATCCCCTTGAGCTTTTCACTGCTTTAGCCAACAGCCAACGGCTAAAGCAGTTGTCGCAACGCGAAAGTCAGGTGCTGGTGACTAGACTGTCCACCATGACAAGTCGCGATTTTGCCCTTCAATGCAAATCCCCTCAATCCCACATTGAGGGATGCGATGCGAGAGAACTATTTTGAATTTCATCTAAAAGTTTTTGCGCGCAAAAACTTTTATATGAAAAGCTGTTGGCTATTTGGCTATTGCCTGTTAAAAAAGCACAATTATGACGATGTTAAGTATACAACGGATTTTGAGGATTCAACGGATTGTTGAGATAAGATGAAAAAGGATGGAGCCGGTAACAGGAATCGAACCCGTGACCCCCTAATTACAAATCAGGTGCTCTACCAGCTGAGCTATACCGGCAATTGGTAAGGATATTGATGAGAGGATGATTCGAGAAGTGGGTGTGTGAGTTTTAAAACTCACACCAAATCTCAAGTGGGCGCGTATGATAATTGATCTCTAAAAAAAAAGCAAGGCTTTAGACAATAATATAATCATATTGATATTTCATGGCACAATTCAGGCGTTCATAAATTAATAAATGGGCCCTTTGGTAAAGGGGCTTGGGGAAATAGGTTTTGGTATGGCGGTGGATAATCTACGCGACAAAAATAAAGCCCATAAGCTGGCGCAGTCACGCCGCCCTGCCGTCTGTCTTTGGCCTCTAAAACAGTACGCGCCCACTCTGGCGGCTGTTCACCACGGCCTATCGTGATTAAAACGCCGGCAATATTGCGTACCATGTGGTGCAAAAAGGCATTGGCTGAAATGTCGATAATCACTTGTTCATCAAAACGAGAAACGCTTAAACGTGAAACGGTGCGTATTGGATTTTTGGCTTGACAGGCTACGGCGCGATATGAGGTAAAATCGTGTGTGCCGATGAGATAATTGGCTGCGGTTTGCATATGTTCAACGGCTAATAACTGGTGTTCCCAAGTGACTCTTTTGGCTAACAAAGCTGGACGACTTGGGCGATTTAAAATGACATAGCGGTAGTGACGTGCTTGTGCTGAAAATCGGGCATGAAATTGTTCATCTACGGATTGTGCCCATAAGATACTGATATCTTGGGGTAAATTGGCATTGGTGCCCAATCTCCATGATCGTTTGGTGCGTTGCACGGTGACATCGGCATGTACGATTTGTTCGAGTGCATGTACACCGCTATCGGTACGTCCAGCACAAACAACGGCGACGGGTTCATTGGCTACTTTAGATAATGCGGCTTCTACATACCTTTGCACATTTAGCCCTTTTGGCTGGATCTGCCATCCCCAATAATGCTCTCCTGCGTATTCTATTCCTAATGCTATTCTCATGATGTGTTGTTTGATAGCGCGACGATAATATTATTTACAATGCAAAGAAGCAAAATAAATTTGGAACGAAAATACCTGCGCAAAATAAATTTGGAACGAAAATACCTGCGCAAAATAAATTTTGCACTCCAAGAGTCTTCGCAAAATAAATTTTGCACTCCAATACCTGCGCAAAATAAATTTTGCACTCCAATACCTGCGCAAAATAAATTTTGCTTTGAAAATCGGGCATAAGCCGATTGATAATGACAAATTATTTAGAAATGCGCCCCCCTACTACAAACTAAACAACACTAACATTAATATGGGATAACACCATTGTATTATGGGTGGTTTGCTCAGTTGAGGTACGTCTAGTGTGCGTAAAGGTGTTGTTTCGGCGTGATTCATAACTTGTGTGAATAATTCGGCTACTTTTTCACTGATGTTTTTGAGGGGATGACTGCTTGTAGTCGGTGAGAGTTCGGTATAAAGGTTTTGTACTGCTTGTACGGTGTCTAAGACTAAGGCTAGACGTACTGCGAGTCTTTCTGTTGATAATCCGAGTTTATTGAATGGGATAAACCACCATTGTAATGCGGCAATTATCTCTTGTATTGTGGTTGTGCTGACGAGTAGATGGGCCGCCATAACGATGATTATGAGTACGACAATTCGTTCTAAGGCTTGTAAGAAGTCGGTTAAATTGGGTATCAAGGTTGGGGCACCATTTAAAAAGGCTAAATTCAAAATCAAGAGGGATAAAAATAACCAGCGCAGTCGTTTTAAGAGGGGCCAGACTGATGAGAATGTGCTGTGGCGTTTAAATAACCAGAGAAAAAAAGGCAGGATGATAAGCAACATGGTTTGACTGGTTACCAGTAATCCGGTAACCAGTATGAGAAAACAAACCAGCCGTATTGCGGGATGCAGGTTGATATTCCCACCCTTTGGAATAAGGATGGGTAACATTAAGTTTTTAGGCACCGATTCCTGCCATCAATTCTTCGGCTTTGTTTTTTTGCTCGTCATCACCTTTGTTGATAATTTCTTGGAGAATGCCGCGAGCGGTTTCTTTATCTTCCATGTCAATAAACATCTGCGCTAAATCGAATTGGCCATTGATTTCATCACTGGATTCTGGATCCAACTCTAAATCTTCTGTAGAGGGAGCCTCTCCATCATCCAGTTGATTTAATAAATCATCCAAATTGTCTCCTGAATCGCTACCTAAATCTGCATCTAAATCGTCGGCATTGTCGGTATCAAGCGGCATTTCCATGTCTAATTCGCCTTCGATTTCATCATCTAAGCCAAGGGCATTCAAATCTAAGTCATCGTTCCCGGCCGTATCGGCTAGACTGTCAGTGTCACCACCGCCTAGATCATCATCTAATGACAAGTCATCAGCACCGCCTAGATCATCGTCTAAAGATAAGTCATCAGTACCGCCTAGATCATCATCTAATGACAAATCATCCCCTAAAGATAAATCATCATCACCGCCGGCCGCCATTTCATCAGCACCGCCTAGAGCATCGTCTAAAGATAAGTCATCAGTACCGCCTAGATCATCGTCTAATGACAAGTCATCCCCTAAAGACAAATCATCATCACCGCCTGCCGCTATTTCATCAGCACCGCCTAGATCATCATCTAAAGATAAGTCATCAGCACCGCCTAGATCATCGTCTAATGACAAGTCATCTCCTAAAGACAAATCATCATCACCGCCGGCCGCTATTTCATCAGCACCGCCTAGATCATCATC
>QNEL01000319.1 GCA_003645185.1 Candidatus Parabeggiatoa sp. nov. 3 | reverse complement strand
CTTAATCAGGTTGTCGATCATTTTAGAAGTGTGACTGGTATTCTGTTAGCGTTTTCAAAACGTATCAAATATTGCGTCATAGATTCTCCAAATGAACAATTTGATGTGAGTTGGCAACCCAATGAAATCATTAAAGATATCTCTGTTGGCGATTTAAAATTAAAGGTTGAACAAGAAACAATGAGCAAAGCATTACTCATTGAAAACCAAGAATTTGGAGCGATTCTCATCGCTTTAGATTCTAAAGGGTTGTGCCATTTTCCTAACTATCAAGCAATACCTGATATTTGGGTTACTGCACCGCTACAAGAATCAATGAAATTGGGTTTTGCTATTAATGGGCGTTTTGAAATTGACGTAGGGCGTGGCAGATTAGCGCGAGATTCAAAAGATAACAGCGAAATGGCCCAAAAATTAGGTTATTTTATTGGCAAAAAACTTTGTGAACTCTTTGAGAAATCTAAGCAACAAGGTTTTAATTTTATAAAAGAAGAACTAGATTTGGCGACAGATATTTCAGAATATGAATTTTGGGATTCAGTTTGGGAAATACTGGCAGAAAGCTGGCTAAATCACGATCACCCGCTTCTGATGAATATGTTAGGAAATTGGAATACGGTAGGCCAATTAATCAATAAGTATCCTGTCTTTCCTAATGGCCTTTATGGAAAATACCAAGTTTTGAACACTGTCAAAAACATCACTTATGTTGCAAGTGGTATTCTAAATGAAGAAAGTAGCTTTACTCATGTCTCAACTTGGCCTATTTTTCAACAAGCCATACCACCTGAAAAAATGCTGTCTGATACCAGAAGGGTAAAACTAGAACAACTCATTCCTGAGCTTTTTGAAAAAGGCCGTTTTACAACAAGCCGTTTTAAAGCTTTTTATTTGGCTGATGCCGTTGAATTAGAATTTGGTTCAAGTAAAGAAGTTTCTCCAAAGCTTGCCAAACAGTTAGGACAACTCATTAACAACGAGTTTATTAATGAACTCGCCAAACAAAACGAGGCAGAACACGATAATTTGTTACAGGTTCTGGGGAAAGCCTATTTTAAGGCTCAAGAGGGTGAATATCATCATGTTCGTACAGTGTTATGCGAACCCCTAAAAACATCAGAACTCCAAGAAGAATCTCATCAATCGGATTTGGATTTTTTTAAAGTGTTATCTTCCGATTATACAGATGAAGCAGTGATATTTTTTAAGGCCTGTCGCAGACAATATGAAATGGCTGAATTATCTGAAATAGCTGAACAACTTCAAATTCCAATGTTGCAAGAACTTGTCATAAAAGATAAAAAAAGACGTGAACAACAACAAAATTACTTTGAACTCAAGAAAAATAACCGTCAAATAGGAGAAAATGTTGAGTTAATCATAAAAAAGATACTTTGTAACAACGGATGCAATGTTCAACCTATTTACTTCGGTGGTGATTTGGAAATTTGGCCTAAAGAATACGCTGGATGGGATATTGGTTACATTACAATCTCATCAAAAATAACAGTGGAAATAAAATTTACCTCTGGTTCAGAAGTGCATTTGACGAAGTTTCAATCAAAAACAGCACGCCTACAGAAATCAGGATATATCGTTTTAGTCGTGAATGGAGACTGGGGATTAAGAGAACTGCTAAACGTAGATATTGATGAAGATTCAATATCGGATAAATTGATCACTGCAATAAAAGACTATTCACACGTTGTCAAAAATTTATATGAAAAGTTAGGTGAACTTCCAAACCCAAAGGAAATTGAACCTGATCTTCATGGATATTGGCTCAAAAACGCCTTATGGGAGAATAAAGAAAATATTGTCACATGGTTAGAAAACGAATTTTAGAACAGATACATTTGGCCTTCCTGAAAAGTGGGTAATCTATTTTTAGGACTCTAAACTTTAGTTTGGATGGCCCCATCACCTACATTTCATACTCACCCTGATTCACATCTCGCGCACCATTAAAATAAGGGGCACGGTTCAAAAAAGGTTAGTTAATATTAAAGCTTTGTACTCCATGTTACCTTGAATTGAACCCTGCCAAATAAGGCAAGCGCGTAGAAAAGACACCTTGGTTCCTTTCACAAATCATTTTCTACACTAATGTCCATTTCTCCTCAAATCCAATCCTTAGTCGAACGCTTTGCCAGTCAACAAGAAACTTACCAGCAAAGCACTTATAACGAAACTCAAACGCGCCGCGAATTTATCGATCCGTTTTTTATCGCCTTAGGCTGGGATGTTGCCAATGAACAAGGCTATGCCGAAGCTTACAAAGATGTCATCCATGAAGACGCGCTCAAAATCGGCCGTGCTACCAAAGCGCCTGATTATAGTTTTAGAATTGGCGGGCTGCGAAAATTCTTTTTAGAAGCCAAAAAGCCGTCGATTCAACTGAAAAACAATGCCGAAGCGGCATTTCAAGTGCGCCGTTATGGTTGGAGTGCCAAATTGCCACTGAGCATTTTGACGAATTTTTCGGAATTCGCAGTCTACGACTGCCGTATCAAACCTGTAAAAAATGATAACGCTGCACACGCACGGATTTTGTATTTAACTTACACAGAATATCTGGCTCGTTGGGAAGAACTTATCGGCATTTTCTCCCGCGAAGCGATTTTAAAAGGGGCCTTTGATAAATACATTGATTCCAAAACCCACAAGAAAGGCACCGCCGAAGTTGATACGGCCTTTTTAACCGAAATTGAACGCTGGCGCGATATGCTCGCCCGTAACATTGCCCTGCGTAATTCCGTTTTAAGCTCACGCCAACTCAACTTCGCCGTACAACAAACCATTGATCGTATTATCTTTTTACGCATTTGCGAAGATCGCGGTATCGAAGACTACGGGCGATTACTCGCTTTGCAAAATGGCCCAAAAATCTATACCCGACTTTTTCAACACTTCTCTGAAGCAGATGAGCGTTATAATTCAGGCCTGTTCCATTTCAAAGCAGAAAAAGGGCGCGATGATCCAGATACGCTAACGCCCAGCCTGATTATTGATGACAAAATCCTCAAAGATATTCTCAAAAACCTCTACTATCCTGATAGTCCTTATGAATTTTCCGTGCTACCCGCCGATATTTTGGGACAAGTCTATGAACAGTTTTTGGGCCAAGTTATTCGACTCACCCCGGCCCATCGGGCCGTCATTGAACAAAAACCAGATATCAAAAAAGCCGGTGGCGTTTACTACACGCCCACTTATATTGTTGACTACATCGTTAAACAAACCGTCGGGCCCTTAGTTCACAATCAAAAACTTAATCAAATCAGCCACTTAAAAATTTTAGACCCTGCCTGCGGCTCTGGCTCGTTTTTGCTCGGCGCTTACCAATTCCTATTAGACTGGCACAGTGAACACTATCAAAAAAATCCCTCAAAATGGGCTTCCGGTAAAAACCCCCGTCTTTATCAAATCAGCGGCGGCACTTGGCAACTCACTCTCCCTGAACGCAAACGCATTTTATTAAACAACCTTTACGGTGTCGATATCGATCCCCAAGCCGTCGAAGTTACCAAACTCTCGCTACTGCTCAAAGTCTTAGAAAATGAACAAAACCTTTTTTCCCAATTATCCCTCTGGAAAGAACGGGTTTTACCCGACTTAGATAACAATATCAAATGTGGTAACTCATTGATAAGCACTGATTTTTATCAAGGCCAACAACTCGGTTTATTAGATGAAGAAACACTCTATCGCATTAACGCCTTTGATTGGGAATCTGAATTTGCCCCGATTTTGAAAACGGGTGGTTTTGATGCCGTGATTGGGAATCCGCCTTATGGTGCTTTGCTTTCTTCATTAGAAATAGATTATTTACGTGAAAAACAGACGACTGCTCAATATCAAATTGACACGTATCCTTTATTTATTGAAAAAGCCTATTATCTGAGCAAGCAAAATGGCTATTTTGGTATGATTGTGCCATCAGCTTGGGTTGCTTCTCAATATAATGAGGCGCTTCGTCAGTTTATCGTTTCTAAAACAATCCTAAAAAATGTCGTTATTGCACCTAAAAATACTTTTGTTAGTGCTACTGTAGAAACATTGATTTTGATTTCAAAAAAGACTGAACCGAAGGAAACCCAATTTTTAGTCGAAAGGTGGGATAAAAAGGAAAAAATCTCCTATTTTTTGGATCAAAAAGAGATAGAAAAACAGCCAGCATACCGGTTTTCAGTGTATTGTGAACCAAAAATAACAAAGCTCCTTGACAAAATCGACTCGCTTAGTATGCCACTATCAGAATATGCAAGCGTTGTATGGGGGGTTAAAATTTATCAAAAGGGCAAGGGAAAACCCAAACAGAAAGGAGAAGAGTCGCAAAGAAAAATTTTTCATAGCTCAACAAAAACCAAACAGACACATAAGCCTTTAATCGGGGGAAGAGAAATTAATAGATACGTCATTGATTGGAAAGGCATGTATGTTGATTATGGGGAGTGGCTCGCTGAACCTAGAACACCTGACTGGTTCACGGGTTGGAGAATCTTAGTTAGAGAAGTCACTGATAAAGGGATAATTCAAGCCTCCATGATGGAGAGTGATTTTGTGTTTTCAAATTCTGTTGATGGTATTAGACTTAAAAAAAAGGAATCTGAAAAGGGATATGAACTCGCTTTTATTTTAGGAATCATCAATTCCAAATTCATTTCGTTTTACCATTTGAATACTTCAGCAAATGCTTTTAAAGGCACCTTTCCAAAGCTATTAGTCAAAGATTTACTCACATTTCCTATTCGCACAATTGATTTCGACAACCCAACCGACAAAGCAAACCATGATAAATTGGTACAATTTGTCGAACAAATGATCGCCTTCAACAAACAACTCGCAGCGGAAAATGAACCACAAACCAAAACGCTTTTGAAACGGCGGATTGACGCGATAGATAGGCAGATTGATGAATTGGTTTATCGGTTGTATGGGTTAACTGTGGAAGAGATTGAGATTGTGGAGAAAAACAAATAACCCTATAAATACTATTTTTATTGTGTGATTTGCAAAGGGTATATTTTGCCACGGAAAAACACGGAAAAACACGGAAAAATTCATTCCGTGCTTTCAACATAAACTGTCTGTGGTGATGGCGGATAACGGTATTCGTCAACCGAACAAAAATGAGGCCAGTCACTATTTTATTAAACCTTATCATCCCTCAAGGGCTCATCCTGAAAGCGAATATTATTTACCCCATTTAGCGATTAATGAACATTTGTTTATGAGCTTTGCTAAAAATGAATTGGGTTTTGATGTACCTTGGAATGGGATTATTAAAAATCCAACAGATGAGGAATATCATTACATTGTTAAACGTTATGATAGATACAAGGGGTATAAATTTTCTTATGAAGAATTGGCTACCCTTGTTGGGCTAAATAGTGAAACAAAATATCAAATCTCTTCAGAACAATTGTTTAAAACCATTAAAGAATATTTAACGCTGAAAAGCGAGCGGTTGATTTTGCTAAAATATTATTTTTATTCAATGGTGATTGCTCATGAAGATATGCATACCAAAAATTTATCGGTGTTGACAGACGGCAACACGATTTGTATGTCGCCGCTTTATGACATTGCCACAACGGCTATTTATCAAGGCGCGAATTCTCGTGAAACGACCCTGCTGATTAATGGCAAAAACAAAAATATACGCCCGCAGGATTTTTATGTGCTGGTGGATTTATTGGAAGTCAATATAAAGCATTTCGATGAAGAAGTGAGCAATATTTTATTGAAATACCGTCATAATTTGCCTGAATATTTTGACAAACTAGAAAATTTGCCAAACCTTGTATTTTATGAAAGAAGTCGAACTCATTCAGCGGGTAGAAAACCACGATTGACTCGATCTATTTCATTTGCTGAAAAATATCGAGGCAAACATCAAGAAAGGATGAGACAACTTGATAAGGCGGGTTGGTATAAATTGATTTAAAACCGGCAATCATTCTCAAAAATGAATCGGTAATACTCAATGATCACGTTTTTAGTCCTGAAAACCCTAACGACAAGGATTTGATATAACAAAGGATTTAAACCCTAATGGAAAAGGATTGTTTATTCGATGCGGATTTAAACCCTAATGGAAAAGGATTGTCTATTCGATGCGGATTTAAACCATAACGGAAAAGGATTGTATATTCGATGCGGATTTAAACCGCTAACTACATTGTATATTCGATGCGGATTTAAACCCTAACGGAAAAGGATTGTCTATTCGATGCGGATTTAAACCGCTAACTACATTGTATATAAGAAAGGATTTAAAACTAGTACAACCACGATCCAATCCTTTATTATATACAATCCTTGTCGTTAGGGTTTTCAGGACTAAAAACTTGCTCTTCAAGTTTCAACTACCCCCACTGCCTTGAATTGAACATCAGCGCAAATCATGACAATCAGTCTCATCAGCGTTCTATCACTTTGAATGATAAATCGATGTTCAAGTTTTTTTTTTAAGTGTTATCATATCTATCAAGAGTAATTGTCTCCTTTTTGCATATGATTGTTTTTTAAGCATTATATTCAAATCGTTTTAACACAACAACCCCTTTTATTTTATGTTTTTACGTGATAATTTTATAACTTTTTTTTAAAATTATCTTTTGACGACAGAAAATCACCTACAACATAAATACTTAAATATGTGGCATAAATTTTTACCTTTTTTAACATGGTGGCCCCTCGTTGGGCGTGACAGTTTACGGGCTGATCTACTCGCAGGTTTAACCGGTGCGGTGATTGTTCTTCCCCAAGGTGTAGCCTTCGCCATGATTGCCGGCCTACCGCCAGAGTACGGACTCTATACGGCGATGGTCACACCCATTGTAGCGGCCCTCTTTGGATCCTCGCTACATCTCATTTCCGGGCCAACAACAGCTATTTCTATTGTGGTCTTTTCCGCTATCAGTCATCACGCTGAACCGGGCACTGCAGAATTTATCAGTCTCACTTTAACGTTGACCTTTTTAGCCGGTGTCTATCAACTCGCCTTTGGCTTGGCGCGTTTGGGCACTTTAGTCAATTTTGTGTCTCACTCCGTCGTTGTCGCTTTCACCGCCGGGGCTGCTATTCTCATTATGACCAGTCAATTAAAACATGTGCTGGGTGTGTCTGTCCCTAAAGGTGAATCTTTTTTACATACATGGGTAGAGGTTTTTAATAATATAGGCGATATTAATTATTATATCTTGATAGTGGCATTATCCACCCTGATATCCGCCCTGCTCTTTAAACGTTTTTTGCCTCGCCTACCTTACATGTTGTTGGCGATGATTTTGGGGAGTTTAGTTAGCCTGTTGCTCAATGGAGAAGCGCATGGAGTTCATTTAGTCGGGGAAATGCCAGCCCATTTACCCCCTTTATCACTGCCCGATTTTTCCATAGCCACAATACGTCAATTAGCCCCAGAAGCTTTTGCGGTAGCACTATTAGGTTTGATTGAAGCCGTCTCCATTGCCCGCTCTGTAGCCAGCAAATCTAATCAACATATTGATGGCAATCAAGAATTTATTGGTCAAGGCTTATCCAATATAGCCGGCAGCTTCTTTTCTAGTTATGCGGGTTCTGGCTCGTTTACCCGTTCAGGCATTAATTATCAAACCGGAGCTAAAACACCTTTATCAGCCATTTTTGCGGCAGTATTCCTAGCACTGACTATATTACTCATTGCCCCATTAACCGCTTACTTACCCATTGCCGCTATGGGTGGCATTATCCTGTTAGTCGGTTATAACTTAATTGACTTCCATCATATTAAAGGGATTATTAAAGCCAGTCACTCAGAAACAAGCGTATTACTTGTTACTTTTTTCGCAACCTTATTTTTAGAATTGGAATTTGCCATTTATGCTGGCATTCTATTATCCCTCGTATTTTATTTAAATCGAACAGCACATCCTAAAATTGTCACCTTAGCCCCGGATCCAGAAGAAAGACGGCGCCACTTGACTAATCTTGAGCGTAAAGCGCTGCCAGAATGCCCACAATTAAGAGTGATTCGTATTGATGGCTCCCTGTTCTTTGGTGCCGTGAGCTATACCTCAAACATATTACACCGATTGACGGAAAAAGAGCCTACCTTAACCCATTTGTTAATCGTAGCTAAGCCAATCAATTTTATTGACGTTGCCGGGGCAGAAATGTTAGTCCAAGAAGCTAAATATTGGAAAGCGCAAGGCGGTGGCTTGTATTTGTGTGGACTCAAAATGGAAGCCGATAATTTTTTGCGGCGTGGCGGTTATTTGGATGAGATTGGTGAACACAACCTCTTTACCGCTAAAAAAGAGGCAATAGCTGATATTTTCAAACGTTTGGATCATCCGTTTTGCCAGACTTGTGAACGGCGTATTTTTCGCGAATGTCAAGACATTAAGTTTCAAAAAATCCTGTAAGTACTCTACCCATTTTGACTTTCCTTCCCAACATCCGGTTCAATGCCATTATAGATAAGGGCAGACACGCTGGTTTGCCCCTACAAAACATAGAAAAATGACGGAGAGGTAGGGGCTGCCCTTGAGTGTTCGCCTTTTCTAAATAATGAAAAAGCCCCATTATTTCTGGTGTCCCCTTCCATCCGTTACAATCAGGAAAAATGCTATAAAGTTTGTACTCCAAGAAGCAATGATAAATAGACTATTTCAGCAATAGACTGATCACTTCATTTGCATTGTATACGATAACCCCATTATCTAAACGATAGCCGAAGTAAATCTGCACTTTACCGGCCAACCCGCCAAATGTGCCTTCGTATATCTTGAGTAGATAGCTTTCGGGTAAGTTATCAACGCGCTTAAACGGAATTAAATGCCCTAATTGCCCATCCCAAAGTGGCGCGGATGCTTCGCCAAGCATGATCATGACTGCGACTTCCGCAGGTTCAATGGATTGGTAGCTGACGACAACAATAATATCGGCCGCTTGCCCAATATGACGGCTGTCTACTTTTATCATGCCTTGAATGGAGACGGTTTGATCTGCGTTTTCTAAAACGATTTCTTGATTAAAATGGCCTGGGTTTTGGGCTGTGCCACCATAAAAACGGGCGGTGGTGTTAACGGGTTGACCGGTTTTATCGACGGCCGCGCCAAATCCTAAACTCGGTAATGTGGGCAGGGCCTCTGTCACTTGCACGGTGACATGAGCGGTTAGCGTT
>QNEL01000318.1 GCA_003645185.1 Candidatus Parabeggiatoa sp. nov. 3 | reverse complement strand
GTAGGGTGGGTAACGTGTTTTTGTTGCCCACCATTAATTAAAATGTAGGGTGGGTAACGTGTTTTTGTTGCCCACCATTAATTAAAATGTAGGGTGGGTAACGTGTTTTTGTTGCCCACCATTTATCTTAAAAAAAGTTTTTCAGGCAAAAGTTTGTTACCGCGCTATATTTATATATTTTCATAAAAATAATTTCAGAATAAGAGCGAACGACAAGGGCGAACCTGCGTGTCTGCCCTTGTGAAATTATTGACATGAAAATTTATAGTTCATTATAGTACAGATTGCAAATCTTGCAGCCCATTCTCTTCTATTCTTTTTAAGCCTTTGATTTTCCAAGTGTCATCAATTTGTTTTTTTTCAAGGGCCCGTAAATATTCGTCGCATAAGATTTGTAGCAAGACAGGCCAGCCTGAACTGGTTTCGAGTATCCACGCTTTATCCTCTAAAGACGCATTTAGAATAAAATAGTCAACAAATTCAATCGCTTCTTTTTTTGTCAAGGCATCCAATGTCAACATCTGTCCAAACAGATTAAAAAAAGGCGAGGGTTTATCGGCATTTTTCGCTAATTTGGCAATCGGTTCCGTGGCAGTGACTAAAAAAGCTAAGTTAGGAATATGTCCGGTGAAATAGCGCATACTATGCCAAAATGCCTTATCCAGATTAGGGGATTTTAAGCCTGTTCCGATTTCATCCATCATAATCACAGTGGGTATGTTTAATTGCGTTTTGAGGAGATTGGAAAAGCAAATTAAGTCACAAGAATCAGGGGAAGTCAATTTAAGTTGTTGCAAAACCTCACGCACCAAGATATTGGGTTCACACATACCTGGATCATGAAAATTGATAATCGCAAATTGAAAGGGTTTAGGCCGCCTATTTGACAAAACGGTTGTTTGATTAGAGCGTAGTAACGGTTTAGTTGTCATCATATTCTCTAAATAATGCAGAAGTGATGTTTTACCACTAGCCCTTAGCCCAATCACAGCAACGTTTTCTAAACCACCCATTTTACTCCATGCCCCTTTAATCCTTTCTAACACTTCTTCTCTGCCAAAAAATTGATGAGCGGAGTTAATGGGTTGACAAATGGCGGGAATAGAAGGATTGTCAGGTTGACAATGGGCTGCTGTGAGTAATTCCCTTATCTGTTGTGGCGTTAATTTGAGTAGTAAAGCGGCCTCTTGTAATTTCTCACAGTTCGGATGTTTAATTTCAGGTTCGTTTTTATTCTTATGTCGCCAGCGGGAAATCGTCTGTCTGGCTACGCCAATTTTCCAAGCCATCCAACTATCGCTCAGGCCGTTTTCTGTCATGTACTGATCAAACAATTCTGAAAAACGAGGCTTTTGTGTATCCATTAATCAAATCCTTATTGTAAAAAGCGTTATTCAGTTTGTAGTCGTTGTTTAAGTTAATTAATGGTGTTAAATTACAAAATTTAAACTATAATATTTCGCTGGTTATTTGACTCCTCTTTAACAAACTTATCCCTTCATTGATATGTAGATATATCGGGCAATCCTTTTTTTCAACACAGAGGTACAGAGGTACACAGAGTACCACAGAGGTTTGACTTGGTAACTCTGTAAAAACCTGACAGGTTTTAAAAACCTGTCAGGTTTGGGCCAAAATATTTATCTGAACTCCTATATATCACCTAAAACGATATGTTTTTTAATGTTTTTTCAAAAGATGAACGCCGTTTTTTAGTACCAGAGGTGGTGCAGACTTCGGCGATGGATTGTGGGCCGGCGGCCTTGAAATGTCTCTTAGATGGTTTTGGTATTCAGGTGAGTTATGGCCGTCTTCGCGAGGCTTGTCAAACTGATGTGGATGGCACTTCAATTGATACGATGGAAGAAGTGGCGGTGCAATTAGGCTTGGATGCGGCACAGGTGATGGTGCCTGCCGATCATGTGTTGTTGCCTGAAAGCCAAAGTTTGCCCGCTATTGTGGTGGTGCGTTTACCTGATGGCATGACGCATTTTGTCGTTGCTTGGCGGCGACATCAACATTTTGTGCAAGTCATGGATCCGGGTACGGGCAGACGTTGGATGCTTCATCAACGTTTCTTGAGTGATCTTTATATTCATGAGCAGCCGGTGCCGGCAGAAGCGTGGCGCGATTGGGCCGGTTCTGAAGGCTTTATTGATCCGCTTTCTCAGCGCATTAAACAATTGGGGGTTGAAGAATCTAAGATACAAGGGCTTATCAATGCGGTATCAGCCGAGCCCAGTTGGTATCCTTTAGCTGCGCTTGATGCGACAACGCGGATGGTGGATGCGATTGTGCGTGCTGATGGGCTGAAACAGGGTTTAGAGGCTGAGCAAGTGCTTGAACGTTTTTTTAAACAAGCGTTGAGTCCTAATCAAGAAAGTCAGATTCCGTTGCCTTATTGGTCAGTGCAACCGCAACCGCAAGATCCGAATAATCCAGATGAATTGTATCTGTTATTAAGGGGCGCGGTGCTGATGCAGGTGTTTGGCCAGCAGGAGGAAACGGTATCGTCCACTGAAGAAACTGAGGAAGAGGCTGAGGAAAAAGCGCCCCTTTCTCCTGAATTGATGGCTGCGCTTGAAGAAAAACCGACGCATCCGGGGTTAGAAATCTTACGCCTTTTAAAACAGGATGGTTTGTTGATTCCCAGCGTTGTGGTGATTGCTTTGTTTGTTGCGACATTGAGCGTGAGTATTGAGGCGCTTTTGTTTCGTGGGCTCTTGGAAATTGGGCAAAGTTTGGAACTGGTAGGCCAGCGCATTGGCGCGGCTGCGGCCTTATTGATTTTTCTGACTGGGGCTTTATTGCTGGAATTTCCCATCAGTTCTATCATGATGCGTGTGTCGCGACGACTTGAAAGTCGTTTACGAGTGGCCTTTTTGGAAAAAATTCCCCGTCTCGGTGATCGGTATTTTCACAGCCGTCTGACTTCCGATATGACGCAACGCGCTCATGAATTACGTCAACTTCGTAGCTTACCGTCTATTGGGATCAGCTTTATTCGCTTATTGTTTCAGATTCTTCTGACAGCGGCCGGGGTTATTTTATTGAATCCGGGCAGTACGCTGATTGCCGTTTTGGCGACGATTTTTGCGATTGGCATGTCAATTATCAGCCAACCTTTGTTAATCGAACATGATTTGCTTCTGCGAACGCATAGTGCGGCACTGAGTCGTTTTTATTTGGATGCGCTATTGGGCCTGACACCGATTCGGACACATGGTGCCGAACGCGCCGTGCGGCGCGAACATGAAAGTTTATTGGTGAAATGGGTAGAGGCGAATATGAAGTTTTATCGGGTTCATGCGCTGATTGATGCCATTTCTGCCATAGGCGGTGCCGGATTTGCGGTGTGGATTTTATTTGATTACATTGGGGGAGGCGGTGAAGCCAGTGGCGTGTTGTTATTGTTTTTTTGGACGCTGAAGTTGCCCAGTTTGGGAGAGGGGATGGCGAATGTGATACAACAATATCCTATGCACCGTAATCGTGTGTTGAGATTGTTGGAACCGTTGAGTGCGCCGGAGGAGATAGAGGCTTTAGATAAAGAAGACGAACTCAGATCAAAGCAGACGGAGACAGAAAGGGCTAAATCCGCTAAGAATGTTGCTATTACTTTAGATCATTTAACGGTTCAAGCCGGTGGGCATAGCATTTTGAATGATATCACGCTTTCTATCAAGGGAGGAGAACATATCGCGATTGTTGGTTCTTCTGGGGCCGGTAAATCCAGTTTAGTGGGCGTATTGTTGGGATGGCATCGGCCGTCCAGTGGTGACGTGTTGATTGACGGTATGCCATTGAAAGGTAAGCAATTATTGGATTTACGCCGTGATACGGCTTGGGTTGATCCGCAAATTCAAATTTGGAATCGTTCCTTGTTGGATAATATACATTATGGTTCACAAACAAGCGATGTTTTACCCATGAGTTTGGCGATTGAGAAATCCGATTTATTTGGTGTGTTAGAAAAACTGCCTAAAGGTTTACAAACGCCACTGGGCGAAGGCGGTGGTTTAGTCTCAGGGGGCGAAGGGCAACGAGTGCGTTTAGGGCGAGCGATGTTGCATTCCGGGGCACGTTTGGTGATTTTGGATGAGCCCTTTCGGGGCTTGGATCGAGAAAAACGGCGTACTTTGCTGACACAAGCGCGTGAATATTGGCATGACGCGACGCTGATTTTTATTTCTCACGATGTCGGTGAAACGCAGACATTTGAACGGGTGTTAGTGATAGAAAATGGGCAATTGATTGAAGATGATACTCCCAGTACGTTGTTGGCGCGGCCCGATTCACGTTATCATGCGTTGTTGAAAGCTGAGGAGGTGGTGACAAAGGGATTTTGGGCGAGCGCGGCTTGGCGGAGATTGTGGTTGGAAAAGGGGGAGTTGATTGAAAAAACTCAATGATAGAACGCTGATATTTCACGCTAAAGTTTCGCTCGCGAAACTTTAGCGTGAAATACTGATTGTCATGATTTTCACGCAAAAGTTTTTGCGCGCAAAAACTTTATTTCACGCTGAAGTTTCGCGGAGCGAAACTTCAGCGTGAAATCGTGAAACGCTGATTTTTTTTTAATCAATCCTTATGTTAATCAGTGTTAATCATGATCATCAGTCAAATCAGCGTTCTATTCTTAAAAATTCAAATGTTCAAATGTGACAACGTAGATATACCCGTCTCATAATGAGTCTGTGGCAGTGAGGGTTCTAATTATGCAAATAGTAAGAGAATTAAGAAAAGTCTCTGATAAACAAATTATTATTAACTTGCCAGAGAGTTTTTATGCAGTAGAAGTTGAAATTCTTGTCATCCCTTATAAAGGAATATCGCGAGTTGATGATAAAAACCACTGGAAAAATGATTTTTTGTCTATTTCTCAATGGGATATAACAGAAAAGGAGATTAAAATACCCTCATGGAAAATAGAATATTTTTAGCAGATACTTCTGTTATACTTAATTCATCCAATTTGGCACGTAATCTTTTAACGTCTTCATGAGAAGTGTCACCCTTCATTTTTTGTAAGGTGTGATAATATTGTTTCGCGGTTTCATACATTTGTTGGCGTTTACGACTCCATTGCGGATTTTCTACACCTTGCACATTTTCAGCGATGTCTTCAAGACTTTGATCAACATATTCCCCAATCGCTTCTGAATCTAATCTGATCAACTCCCCATCATCCAATTCTTGGATCACAAAAGGTGAGTGCGTTGTGGTAATAAATTGTATCTGAGGAAATGTCTTTTTTAAATTGTGAACGGTTTGTTTTTGCCATGACGGATGGAGATGTAAATCGAGTTCATCAATTAACACCACTCCCGAGGTTTTGATAGCGGCCTCTTCCCCCAATTTTGGATTTAACAAGGTGCAACGGAAAGCAATATCGGCTACCATTGCTAACATATTTCTTGCGCCATCACTTAATAATCTAAAAGGTAATATTTTTCCTCCTTTCAGTTCCATCATTAAAGTCTGTTCTTTATCCGGGTTTAATTCATAATAAATATTAATACAATCAGCAACACAACAACTAACGGCTTTTCTGACAACTTTAAGTGCCATATAGTCTTTTCCATGTTGTATAGCCGCCATTTCTTTCTCTTTAAACCATTTTATGAAAAATTTGAGGGTAGAAGTTGGGCGTAAACCATTGTAATATCCGCGAAACCGAGAAGGTAAATTAGTTTTACCGCTATCTAAGCGTTCTTTCCAAAGTCTTTCGGTAGCATAGTAGACTATGATAGGCAATTGAATGTTTTCGCCCCCGCGTATTTTTTCTTGAATCGTTTTGGATAATGCTTTGATATTCTTAGCTTTTATAAAAGTGGTTTTGTTTTGAGGGCCAGTCAATTCTCTTTGCCAATTCAAATCTTGACTCAGCACAGTTCCCCAACAATCGACTTCTACGGGGAATTGCTCTTGCATATCGTCTTCATAATTGACAATGCGTATATCATCATTTTGAATATGACGCGCTTCGGCATAATCAATCCCTAAAAAAAAGGAACCGATGGCGACGCAAAGGCCTTCAAGTATCGCGGTTTTACCGGTTCCATTAATACCAATAATGACGTTAAAATGAGGATGAAAAGGGATAATTTTTTCCTCAAAGCCGCGAAAGTTTTTTAATCTGAGTTTATGAATTTTCATCTTTTTGATTCGTTTTTCATAATATTACGAAGGTGTTGAAGCAAGGCACTGAAGTCATAGAATGGAATTGATTCAAATCGGTAAATTATAGAAGGGCAAGCCTACTTCTTTCCCCTACGTGACGCAATGGTTCAATGGGGCAATCTCTTGTGGTTGCCCTTGTATGAAGCATTCCCATTTGAACGACTCCAGTCCAGTGCCTTTGGGAACGATGAAATACTTTCTAAAATCAAAGGTTTGCTTTACTCAATCAAATGAGCAATATCAAATTGTTTGATTGCACCAATAGTGACTCGCTCAAACAATCTGAAACTATTTATCACTTGATACAACTGGATACCTTCTTCATAAGATAGAAAATATTCTGATAATAGAACATTCTCTTCTGGCATGGAAAAACGGGATAAAATCACACCATAATTTAATTGGTTTAAAAATGCTAACTTCTTATCGACAGAAACACCGTCTTTGAAACCAAACCAACTGGCATATTTGAGCATCTTTTTGTCAGGTAATACTTTGACAAGAAAGAGGCTTCCCGGTGCCGTTGTAATGCGTATGTCTTCATCTTCATCAAGAGAAGCTTTTAGAAACGCATTTTCAAATAGTTGTAAGACACTGGTTGGATTAACATTGTCTTCTTCAAGTATGTTGTTTTTCATTTAAAGTTGGTTCCTCTAATTATATATATGGCCTTTGGCCCTCAAAAAATGCTATATAATTGGTTCTATTTCAGTTTAGATTATTAAAACATCAGGTAAAAACGCCTCATCAAGGCGCTCATCATTTTTATGAAAATATATAACGCTTTACCCTAAGCCCTCAGTGAAGAGACTAATGTGATATTGCCAAGTTAAGTCTCATTTCTTTTTAAGGAGAGTCATTTTCATTTTACCTTTTATGGGCTTACCATTACTTCTATAAAATTCTGTTTCTTTATATAAATGGGGTAATTCTCCCCTATAAATCAAGAAGTCCCAATGCTTTAATTCGTTTATGATGTCTTTATTTTCATTTTTAATACCCTTAAAAAATTTATTACTTAAGGTGCCCGTGATTAATACATAACTACCTTTTCCTGATATATTATTGATTTCTTTGAATAAATCATTTAAGAGTTGTTGTGGTTCTCCACTTTCTTCACAATAAGGATTATTTATGATAATCACTTTCTTCTTAGAAAGTTCAGATTCAATAAACTGACTGGTTTTTAATACTGAACCCTTAATACCCGTTTTGGCTTTAAGATCAATATTCAAAAAATCTTTTCTCATTGGATATTCACCCCCCATCAGTTCTAATTTACTGATTCCTTTGACGGGTTGATTTTGGTTGATAATACTCTCATCTAGCAACAGTTCAGAATCAATATTTTCATTTTTCAATTCATTTAAAATGGTTAAAACTTTTTTCATTTCATTGTTTAGCATGAAACAACCTTTAATAGCTTAAATAATGCCACTTTCTGGCTATGATCGATGCGGCATTGCGCTTGGATTTAGCAGCCTGTGCTGACATTGCGATTTTGAGTTTGGTGGGCGCGAAAGGATTGGGGCTTGTTGATGTGATTGATTAAACGACTTGGTTTCGGGGGGGGAAAACTCTATTTCACGCAAAATTTTTTGCGCGCAAAAACTTGTTAAGTGAAAAGTTGTTGATTTGAATCTCTATGAAATTTAAAACGGCCAATAGGTGGCCTTCTCTTGTATAACGAGAAGGCCAATTAACGCTTGTTACTTTCAAAAATCACATTGCTTGTCATTACAACAAAAATAAGATGGGTGAATGGATTTTTGAGAATTGTTCAAAATATAGTTGCTTGAATAAAATCAATGCGACTTATAAATCCTTAAGACATTTGCCAACCGCAGGATTATAAGCGAATCCCTTTGAACACGTACAGCTACTTGGATGTCCACATGGATTGATATCCCGTGTACAAGCCCCGGGTGCTGTGACACAGCTTCCTTCAACAGCTTCGGATGTCTTGGTAGCTGAGGCAATGTCATCAATCACACATTGTGCAATCGCTGCATTGTAACTATAACCTTTAGGGCAAGTACAGATACTCGCATTTCCACAGGCGTTAATATCCATTGTGCAAATCCCGTCTGGGGCAATCAGACAGGCCATCTCTTCTGCTACTGCGGTTTGTGAAAGCCCGATATTCAATGCACCGGCAAGCGTTAAGATCGTTAAAACTTTATTCAAGTTTAGCATAGATTACACCTTTTATTAATGTGGTTAAAAGAGCGGTAATGATAGCACAGGTGGGCAACAATCGAAACCCACCCGACTCCAATCGCAAAGAAGCAAAATAAATTTTGCACTCCAATAGGGCCGAAAGCAAAATAAATTTTGCACTAAAAGCAGGCCTTCAAGATTTATTTTGAAGGCCTTTTTTTAGAAATGCGCCCCGTTTCAAAGTTCATGGTAACCGACGACGTTGTCCATTGTCGGAAATCCAACGATGCCATCCCGACATTCCCCTTTGTCACAGTCTTTAAATTCGTATGCTATACCCTTGTTATCAAAATATTCTCGTTGTTTTGTACACCAGGGACAAGTTGATGACCCGTTCAACGTGATAGTATCGCCTTGTCCAGCACGTAAACCGGTTTTGGTAGGGAGCATTTTGTTCATTTTCATTTTGGTTTCAAACTCCAGGGTTGATTTGGGTTGATGGATTTGAGGATAGGCGATAAATCGCCTACGGCGAATGTGCAGTCAGTATATAAGCTTAGAAAGTTGTGTCAAGATGTTTTGTGTGAGTTTTTTTTGATGGGGCAACCACAAGGGATTGCCCCTACAATCACCAAGATAATTTAGACATGATTAAAAGATTGATGTACACTTTCATCATTTTTACAAAGCGATACTATCATAATAGCTGTTATCAATGATTCATTTTTTCTATACTCGGCGCGGGAATAAACTTAACTTTTATTTTTTGGCAACCCCAGGTTGCCACCTGGGGCTATTCATATTCAACCCCTTCGGGGTTGTGCGTTTTAATATTTTTCTGATCTGATTTATG
>QNEL01000317.1 GCA_003645185.1 Candidatus Parabeggiatoa sp. nov. 3 | reverse complement strand
TTTTCGTGTATTTTGAAATGGGGCAACCACAAGGGATTGCCCCTACGCAATGCCATGTAGGGGCAATCCCTTGTGGTTGCCCTTTGCGCTAAAATATCTGTTTATTTGTGCTTCAGTACTTATCTGTTTTGTTTCCCTTTGAAAAGGGGATTTTTTTTATACAGAAAAAAATGACGGTTGGCATAAGCACTATCAAACCAGATTTTATCTATAATCAAACCCATCACGTTGATAACGGGAAATAAGAACATTGTTGCGAGTACAGCCGTTATGATCTTCCGAGCAGTAGAACAGGAATCATCATGAAATTTAACAACTTGCTTGATAATAAACGAATTGCTTAACTGGGATAGGGCAGTACCAAAACCGGTGCTGAGATAGTTGACTTTTTCCAATCCCTGTTTTTGAGCCAATGCTTCTACACCTTGTTGCGTTAACCTTGATATATCAATCCCTGAATGATTTTGATAAATAAAAGGGACACTGAACAATAAATAACCGTCCTGTTTCAAACATCGTGCGATTTCTTGAAACAAGACTTCTGGCGATGACACATGTTCCATCACTTCAAAGTGTGCAACGATATCAAAACAACCGTCACTAAATGGTAGTTCAAGGCCATTACCCCAAACATCCACTTTAAGCGTTGGATTACCAAAAATAATGTTTCTTACCCCCCCCCCCGAAATGTAATACTTTGGATTTGTTTTCGCTACTATCTTTTTGGCTAGACTGGGTAGCCCAAAAATTTGTCGCTGAAGTGTTTGAAATCCACCATGTTGGATATTCAAGTCCACAATAATAGGAAATTGGCAAGTATTTCGACAGTCTTGTTCTATTTGTTTGAGAACTACAACCGATTTCTAACAAAGATAATGATGCTTTGTCACCTAAATCAGAGGCTAACTCTTTCGATATGCTATGAGTTAGCCGTTCTGATTGTCGAAATTCATGCCAATGGGGATAAAATGGCGTATTGACATATATCCTAGCCATTTTTTTAATCACATGCTGGAAATTAAATTTCATCTACTCTCCTCATTTTAAACAAATGATACTTCATTCAATCTAATTTGATGCGTTTTAAGCAATTATCCAAAGTTCCAATCTCTATCGCACTTATCTAATGTCTGCTGATTTATCAAATAAATCAGGATAATCAGCCCTATAAAGCAAGCATTTTCTCGTTCAAAAACTCAGTTGTGCCGCATAATATACTTGATGCCTACCAAAAATCTTAACCAATACATGCCCACCATTAAGACGGGATGACGGAATAATCTCTTCCATTTACCCTGTTCTAAAAAGACACCAAAGTATCTATAAAACAGGCCAAGTTGTTTTTTGATATCAGGATCGTTTTTCCCCCAAGAGTTGATATAGGTATCAAAGCTTTGAGCATAATACCCTTTTTTATTCAGGTAAAATGTCATATCAAATTCTGATTCATTATGAAAGATAACACTTTCATACCCTGTTTTGTTTAAATCAATACCGCTTTCGGTAATAAACTGATTGAGTGGCCATGATTTCAGGCTGTTGGCATTCTGTAAATCAGGCAATAAACCAATCTGGCCGACTTGTTTTAATTTCTTATCAATATCCCAATCTTCTGGGCCACTCATACTGGTATCAAAGCCGCCCACTTGAACAAAAATCGCTTTTTTAAAGAAACGTGCCCCATCTATCACTGTGCCATTATAAAAGGTGCGTTCAAAACGACGCACTTGGCTCCAATAGTTTTGGCCTAAAATGATTTCAGGAATATGCAGCGCGACAAAGCGATTATCGCTTTCTATAAACTGCACACATGATGTCACCACTTCGGGTGCCATGATCATGTCGGCATCAAGAAACATCACATAATCACCTTCAGCGATCTCAATCATGCCATAGTTACGCTGTGCGGAACGTTCTGGGCCTTTATTAAAGACTTTGTCAGTATAGCGTTTCGCGATTTCTTGGGTTTGATCGGTTGAAGCATTATCAACAACTATCGTTTCAATATTCGGATAGGATTGTTCTTGAATCGATCTGAGACAGTTTTCTATATTTTTGGCTTCGTTTTTAGTCGTGATGACTATAGAGACTAATGGGGGATTGTTCATTGTATTTGTTCTAATAGCTTAGATGGGGGGCAACAAAAAACAGTTACCGGCCCCCGATATTGATCTTTTCATGCTTAAATGGACAAGGTTTTGCCCAGATTAAGCTTAGATGGTGGGCAACCAAAAACCGTTACCGGCCCCCTACATTAATCTATTTCTTTTCATGCTTAGTCAGATTGAAAATATGCTGTCTCACTCTTCTCATGGCTCGGATGCCATAAATAAACAAAAATTGATAATCCCGTTTTCTAAACTGGGTTAGAAACTTCAGTTGTCGCCAAATAAATTTGGGATGGAATGCTATTGAGTACATCTCGCGCACAGCCTGATAATAATGATCATGCGGTATGGGCGTTTTCACAATCAGTTTGCTCATATCAAAATCATCATACTCTTTGGTGAGCAATACGCCTTCACGAAGACATTCCCAATGATAAGGCGTGTAATCTAAGGGCGTACACAATGTGACTTGTAATGTTCTGGCTAACCCTCTGAACATTAAATCTTTTACGGTTTTCACCGTTAAATCTAATTGTTCTTGCGTTTGCCAATAATAACCCACCATAATGGTTAAATGAGGGTGCATGCCATATTGTGTCATCCACTTTAAACATTTTTCGACATAAGGCATTTGATAACCTTTATTCAGGCGTGCCAACGTGTCATCATCCGCCGCTTCAAAGCCTAATAAGATAAATCTAAAATTCGCCTCTGCCATCAATTTAATGGTGGCTTCATCGAGGTATTCAAAACGGGTATTGATGCCAAAATAGCAGCCTTTTTTATGCAAGCCTCTATCAATAATCCCTTGTGCAAACGCTCTCGCTTCTTTACCGCGATACCAAACCCCAGAATCATCAAAGATTTCTTTAACACGATATTGTTCTATCAAATGTTGATATTCATCCAAACTGCGTTCGACAGACATCATTGAATAAGTTAAATCTGGGCCGTTGTATCGGCAAAAAGTACACTTCCCAAATATGCAATCACGAATGACACTGCTTGCATAAGTGCCCGGCGTTTGTAGATAGTTGCCATTTTCATAAGCATATCGTTTCCATTGCACCAAATCACGATCAACGAGTGGTGAATGATCTAATGGTTCAACTTGTTTAAATTCACCCGTTGAGCGAATGTCTTGATCAGTGACTCTGATCACAAAGCCTTGAATAGAAAGCGTTTTTCGCCAATCAGGATGTGTTTCGATATAAGGAATCAGCTTACTCAATGAAAAATCAATATGATTACTGCGTAAGACGATATCAACAGGTGCTTTTTCCAAGGTTTCTTTCGGCATTCTCATAGAATGATAGCCTGTCATAATCACAATGCTATTGGGCAACTGCGCTTTGATCTCATGTACCATTTGCCAGTAAAAATTCATGACTGGCGTGGTGCTTTCAAAAACGATCACATCGGGTTGCCAAGCCACTAAATCTTGCTGCCATTGTGCGAATGACTTGAGTTGGGCATTGCCATCATCCCAATAGATATCATAACCCAGTTGTTTTAACCAAGTCGCCGCTTGTGCATGGATAACGGGTAATAAATAGGTTGGTTTCTTAAAATATTGAACATTTCGGTTCTGGGAAACCATCGCTTTTTGTCCATCTTTGTTGATGATGGGGGGATAGGAAATTGCAATTTTCATTTGATTTACCTGATTTATCAATTATGACATCAATTATCAGCTATAGTGATCAACAGGATGAAAAACGGTAAATAGAACGCTAAATGCTGATTGTCATGATTCACGCGGATTTTCAATCAGTGTCAATCAGTTCAATCAGTTCAATCAGCGTTCTATCTTGCCGCACTAACAGTTATACTCGCTTTGAATAAAATTGAAGATCAATATTTTGATAACTAAGTGAGGTGATGCAACATGATGCCGTCTTAAAAAAAGACTTCTGTAATAATATTATCACCACCAATATTGTTTTCTCTGAGAATGTCATAAGTATCAATAATCATAGCGCGATTACCACACAGATAGCTTATTGTCTCAGGTGAGAGTGAAAGTTCGGTGAGATAGTCTGTCACTCTACCTTTAAAATCGCGGGTTTCTTCTTGAGAAACACAGGCGACATAGCGCCCTGCTTCATAATCCGCTACACCGTATTTTTCATTATTATGTCGTATACCCTGTACGATTTTGTAATCAATATGCGGAAATGTTTTTACAAAGGAATGAAAGGGTGCAATTCCGGTTCCTGTGGCAATAAAAAGAAATTGACTCGACTCTATTTGGTTAGGCTTTAAACAAAATTCGCCATAAGGGCCTGCGATTTCGACACGATCACCTACTTTTAATTCTTTGATTGCTTGTGTCACTGTTCCGCCATCAATGATTTTAATGAGAAATTCTAAATAGTCGTCATTTTCACCTGAATAAATAGAATATTCTCTATTAATGCCTAAACCGACAGGTGCCATGCTAAAACATTGGCCTGCCCTAAATGTGATGTCTTTTCTCTCAACTCGGAGAAGACAGGTGGAGGCCGTTAGGAAATCAACTTGTAATACTTTATAGATATCACTTTTCATTTTTTTATTTATTCCTGAATTGAGTTTGATGGGCAACCACAAGGGATTGCCCCTACAAAAAAAACATTCATTTTATGGGCTTGCGCGTGGGATTGCCCCTACTATTTAATCAATTGCCTGTTTGATCCCTGCTTCGTCTCTGGCAATGATGATTTGCTTGCCCTTGATCACAATTGGCCGTTGAATCGCAATCGGATGCTCAACCAAAAACGCCATCATTTCATCTCGGCTCATGTCTTTGGGATTTAAGCCCGCTTCCTTGAAGACACTTTCTTTTTCCCTAACCAAATTTCTCCAATCGCCTTCATATTGATCAAAAAGTTCGGCAATCCTCTCTGAACTGATTCCGGTTTCCAGATAAGTCAACTTTTCCCAGCTCACACCATGCGTATCAAGCTCTTTTTCAAGTGTTCTGCACTTACTACATTTTGGGTTATAGATTACTTGCATGTTTTTTAAATTAACAATTAACAATAAACAATTAACAATAAACAATAAACAATAAACAATAAACAATTAACAATAAACAATAAACAATTAACAATTATCAGAATTTAAATATAACAAAATAGAATTTTTTAATTCTACAACATTTCATTTAAGGTTTGTATACTGAATGTCTTATCAACCTGACCACCTATAGCGTTTCCCGATTGGGTTAAATACAAACATTTTTTTGATATACGCTTCGGAACCCCAGGTTTCACCCTCATCGTTATACACAAGTCTTTAAGTATTTGATTTAAATAAGATTTGTAGGGTGGGTAAGTGTTTTTTTGCCCACCTTAACCTTAATAGTAGGGTTGATGCGCTCTTAAATTGTTGTTTATTAAACAAACTTATCAATAGCTGCCCTAAAATTGAGATATGACGCAGCACTAGTTGCGGGAAAATAAAATACCCATTGCCCTAATTTTCATAGTATAACAAAAAAATCAACTAATCTTTGATATTGGAGAATTTTTATGTTCACTGAAAAAATCAAAATAACGAAGAAAGGGCACCGGGGTAGTTAAATGGGATTGATTCAAATCAATGAGTTAGGAATATCCAAAAAATAAATTATCCCATTCTTGTAGGGTGGGTAACGGGTTTTTGTTGCCCACCATTCCCCTACCCACCCTAACCTGCGTGAAATGACTACATTTGGGATAATTATTTTTTTTGGACTCCCTTAGCTTGATAAATACACTTAAATATTAAGGATGAAAAAATGGATTTATGAGGAGAAATAAAATTTTGATCACTCAAAATGAATGATGGGCAAACGGTCATCAGTATTATGAAATCAATTAAGTGTGTGTTTGCCTACCCTACCTGATTATTTAGTGCCTGAACGAAAACCCCTTACTTCATAAATGAGGAGGCACACAGCACAATACAGAACCTTCAATTTAGTCAAATATCGGTGAAAACCCTCTGTGAAACTCTGTGTCACTCTGTGTTCGCCGTAAAGAAAAAAGTTTTCGTTCAAACACTATTTAGCACCTTCAACCCAAATAGGATGTCTAGGAAGTGAACCACCACTTTGGCTATTTCATCGTCCAATTTCGTAGAAGAAAATATAAGAGGAACATCTACACCTAACCGATGCTTTAAAAAATTTTTATTGCCTCAATAACATAATCTAAGGCGACTAGCTCAACAATATAGTTTTCCCGATCAAATTGATGCAATTGCGAAGGATAAAGGGATAAAATCGTATATTCTTCTGCTTTTTTCCAATATTCCTTCACGAGTGCAAATACTTGTGGAAATATTTCACGGTTAAGCTCTGAGAAATCAATGGTAAGTTCCATCCAATAAGGAATACAAAATACTCCTTTTTCGTCACTAACTTCTTCATCTAAGTCAGCACCACAGTTTGTACATTTCTCTGCACGTAAAGACTCGTGCAGACAAAATGGACAACTGATGATTGCATCATTATCCATGGCAAACTTTCTCTACGGTTCTAATAGGTAAGTTATAGCTTTTCCTCCATGGGAACAGCTAACCCCCGCCAATGTATGGCAGGATCATAAATTTTTCCATTTTGATGATCGTAAAAGATTTTTTGACAATTTAGTCATATTGGTTTTTCTTTGAGTTAGTTTGGTGTGTTTCGCTCTCGCTACACTCACTCTCTGCTCGCTGGTAAATATCGTGATGTTTTAACGTTTTGGTAGGCAACAAAATGACGTAGCACACCATGCTTGGCTAGTTTTTTTTTGTAGATTTTTATTTGCCAGCCATTGAAAAAAATAACGAACTGTATTAATTGAGTCACCTAGTCCTGTGAAGAGAATTTGGTTGTGACCTGAATCTGTCACGAGGAGCCGGGAGATATAAATCTTCTTCTCTTCAGCATCTTTCCATTCATAAATATTTCTTGAATCATCAAAAAACCATAAATCGCAGTCCACGATATCTCTGTACCATATCACAGTAAGCGGTACATCACTCATCGCTACCACACGACGATCTGTAAAGTAATATTCAGTTTCATCATTAGCCATGATACATACAATACATATCTCCTCCTCTATTAAAAAATCAGAAATATCACGACAAGAAACATTTAACTTGGCATTATTCAAATATCCTTTGCGAAGTTCCTTTGCGAACTGAATTTGTAGCATCTTCTTAGCTGACCAATCATTTATACTCATAAATTATTTCGGTAAAAATGACATTTAAAACAATATTATATAGCGTTTCCCGCTCTCATGACGTACAGTTATATCAAGAAAATCGAACCGCAAAATAACAGGCATTCCAGTCAGGCCGCAAAATAACAGGCATTCCAGTCAGGCTGCAAAATAACATGCATTCCAATCAGGCCGCAAAATAAATTTGGAACGATAATGATTTGTACTTCATTCAATCGGGAAACGCTATAACTATTTTACAAACAAAAATAATTAAAAATTTTTGACTTTTTCGTCGTTTAGACTAGACACGATTATAAACTGAATTTTAAATTTAAATCGCTGCATTCTCATACTTCATTTTCAGCGAAGAGAAAAATTTTATTGAATACAAACAGATTTTTTGCATGATGAGAAATGACAAAAGTTCAATTTTTGATTTTATTCAATATAACTCCAACATTCAAAATTGAAAAGTTGAGAACGATTGGCGGGGATAATTGAATAACGATCTAAAACATCATTTCACCCGTTTTGCTTAACGTTTAACGGCTTACCACCTATCAGTTTGCAAATTCTGGTAAAAAATAACACCGTTACAGTGTATTACATATTAGAATATCTTTAAAAATCAGATAGTTATTCTCTGTGGTACTCTGTGGTTCTCTGTGTTCTCTGTGTTGAAAAAAAGTGTCAGGCCAAACTGATAGGTGCTAAGCGTTTAACGGATGAAGGCTTGATATTTTGGAAGGAGGATTTATTGAGTGGTGTCTAAGGAAGCATCTGCGTTGCTTTGGCTTTCAGTTTGAATCACACTCAGCAAATTGCCCGTCGCATCGTAAGTGTAATGAATGATTTCACCGGTAAAGTAAATCACTTGAATCAAGCGATTGAGATCATCGTAAACATAATCAATGGCATAACTGGCACTTGAGATAAGTAAGCCTGTCATGAAAATAAGGGGCTTTAGGATAGAAATGAATTGAGTCATATTGGTTCTCGTTTTCAAAAAATGGGCATCTTATCAAGAAATGAGGCTATATTTGTTAGGATGATGAATTAAGAAATTTGCGAACTCCAACTCCAGTTAAATGGTGAATTTCGCTATAGCGAAACCCACCCTACGCTCGCTTCATAAGTTTAGGCTGATATTCTTTATCCACCATAATTATTATAGCCTTTCTCTCCGTTTCAGATACTTCGTCGCCAAAATCACAATGATTATCGGATATGGCGAGTACCTTTGCCAACACTTCATCTTGTTTGAGCCAATCTGAAAGGTTAGCACACCAAGGGTGTTGCATATTGAGCCTTAAAGGACGTTTTTTCAAAAGACGATTTTGACTTTTCAACCAACTCAATATTTTGATTGAAATGACACGGAGTTCGCGTTGTCCAAGGCATTCTTTTATTTCACTTAAAGATGCAGGAACCCTTTGGGTATTCACATACTCAAGTAAGTCACGGATTCTTTTAAGACTATCCATATTATAACTTACTAATTTATAGACTAATTTAGATCAATATGACAGATAGAAAGATGAGGTGTTCAAACGCTGGCAAACTCCAATATTGAGATGTTGGAATTACCGGAATCTAACCTACGAGTTGAGAGCGATTGGAGGGGATGATTGAATAACGTTCTAAGACATCATTTCACCCGTTTTGCTTAACGTTTAACGGGTGATGAATTGATATTTAGGAGGAAGGATTTATCTCGTTATGTCATTGGAAGCATCGGCATTGTTTTGGTTTTCCGTTTGAATCACACTCAGCAAATTGCCAGTCGCATCATAAGTGTAATGAATGATTTCACCTGTGGGATAAATCACTTGAATCAAGCGATTGAGATCATCATAAACATAATCAATGGCGTAACTGGCACTTGAGATAAGTAATCCGGTTATGAAAATAAGG
>QNEL01000316.1 GCA_003645185.1 Candidatus Parabeggiatoa sp. nov. 3 | reverse complement strand
TATTTAACAACAAAGGGCAACCACAAGGGATTGCCCCTACACAATGTCATGTAGGGGCAATCCCTTGTGGTTGCCCCCTTTCTGTTTTTTTTAAATACCTGAAAATTTAGGGTTCAGTACTTAGCAAGCTACTTATCCCACCAACCGTCCTAATATGTCTTCAAATATGGTGAGTTGTCCATTGGCTATGCTTTCCCAGCGTTCACAATAACGGGCAAATGGGGGCCTGATTTGAGATGGGTTGGGGTATTGGACAAATAATGCGCGTAATCCTTTTGGGGGTGATAAATGTTGGCCATTGCCAAATTGGGTGTGAGTGAGCAATAAAATGGCTGGCGCGATATGGCCTTCGTGGAGATTTTCTCGCAGTTTCTGGGCTACGGATAAGGTGCGTTTGATCGGGACTTCATTCAAGCTGCGTTGAGTCCAAATGGCCAATAATTGCGCTGGTTGTTCTAGGGTTTGCACGGTATTCAACGGATCGGTGGTGATCAGAACAACGGGTAGCTGGGCTTGTTGGAGTGATGTGGCGATGATATGGGCTGCGAGGCGGGTGAGTGCTTCTACTGGGCCAAAACACGAGGGGCTGATATCTAATACAAGAATGGTGGGGCGAAGCCGAGGCGGTTCTTGGCCTGTGCGAGCCCGATACAATAATTCGTTCCGGTAATGGCGGTTGTAGAAAATGGGACGAGGTAGGGCTAATTGGGAAGGCAGTAGGGCTGACAGTGATCCATGAAAAGTCACGCCGGCATGTTCTGTGCCTATTCCACTTCCTTGGGCCCGACTGCCGCTGTCGAGTCGGAGTTTGATATTCAGCAATTTGCGTTGTTGTGGGGTTAATGGGGGAAGTTGTGACACTTGTTGAGCTAAACGCAAGGGTAAACTGGGTTCTGTCGCTACGGCTTCTTTCCCTAATAAGGAGAGTAAACTCAACAAACGTTCATCAATGTTATCAGCAGCGGTTTGTAAGGCGGCGATAGGGGGGGAAGGCGCTTGAGGCGCTTTGGTTTCACCATGCAATGCGATGTTTAAATGTTGGCGTAAATGGGTTGGTGTCAATTGAGTTGGAGGGTGCCAGTTTGGAAACGGGATGTCGTGTAATAGCAGGGCCGCTAAGCCTAGCCGAGCGGCAATCGGCCACTCTAAATCGCGTAGTTTTTGGATACCTTGATGGGCTAATAAGGGTTGCAATGGGGCGTTGTCTTGAAGCGTTTCCTGTTTCCTTAATAAAAACAATAGGTCACGTAGTAATGATAAGGGGGGATAACAGTGTAATCGATGCAATTGGCTGAGTGCGGTGGGTAAGAATGCCAGATCACTTGATAAGGGTTTTTGTGATTCGGATTGGACAAATATCGCTTGTCGGCCTACTGTTGCTGTTTGTTTTGTTAGGTAATTTTTCATTTTGAACTGTTATAGTTTAGTACAACGGATTGGCGGAATAAACGGATTAGGAACTGGCCCATTTTAATTATCACAGTTTAGTACAACGGATTAGCGGAATAAACGGATTAGGAACTGGGCATAAATAACTTACTCAGTTTAGTACAACGGATTAGCCTCATTTCCGGATGAGTTATTGGTAGCCATTGAGTCAATCCGTTTATTCCGTTAATCCGTTGTACTATATAGCCTGCAAAGCTTCCCGCTCATACAATCTACCCGCTGCACTCATCTCGCCCGCTCGTTCCATTAATTGTGCAGCCTGAACAAAATTGCCAGCCAATTCAGCACGTTCCGCTTCTTTAAGTAAATCAGGGGTTCTATCCTTCTGTTTCTTTTTCGAGCTTTTTTTCATAAATGATGATAAACCACTTTTCGCTTTGACTGCGGGCAAGTCTTTAGCCATTTTAGCCAATATTTTTTGACTTTCTGCCCCTAAACCCTCTTTAATCGTCGGCGGTTTGCCAACCCATAATGCCCATACAGGAATCAGGTTATCCGTATTAAAACGATAAGCCTCGTCTTTCATTAAAACAACCACTTGCCCATCACCTAAGCCAAAAGTGTGTTGACGCGCCGTTTCCGGAAGGGCCGGATAAAAATTGAGGCCTGTTTCTAAAAATAATCCCCCAGGATTTAAATGAGTTAATGGCAAACCAAACGGTATTTGACTGGGCAAACCGCCTGGCGCTGTCAATAAATGTTTATCCAATCCCGGCAATAAAAAAACAGTTTCACTCACAGGTTGGCTCGCCAAAAAGGTTTGTAGCCAACGCAATTCCGTATCATCAAGCAGTACCGCATCAATACGACTATGCACCCCCGTATCCCTAATGATCTGCACCGGCAAAGGAGAAGGTAACCCTGCCTTACTGATCGTCGGCATATCTGTCATCGGTAATGTCGGCGCTTCTAACAGCGTGAAACCATCCACCGCTTCTCCTTGTAATGTCAATCGCCAATGTCCGATATCGGGGGCCCCTAATAACCATGTTTCCTCTGTTGGAATCATCGCGCCTAATAAACTTTCCGCTAACGGAGGGCGATAATGAATATCCACCAACAATCGTTCATCGCCAGGCCCCTGTGCTTGAGCTACAGTCGTATAAGGTAAAGCCGAAATGGCTTGCAACAGTGATTGAGGCACAGTGCCTTGTTGAGCTTGCAAACGTAATAATAGCACACCACTGGCCGGATTTTCACCTCGCAACGGATCACGCAGCGCCGAAACAATATCCACTTGAATGCCCAAAGCCAACGCTCGGCGTAACACCCAACGACTTAAAGCCGGTAACACAACCACATGCACCGTCGTTAATGGCCCTGCTTGTCTCGGATGTAGCGTCGTTTCCATCAACAGATCAGCTAATTCTATCAAATCGCCCGCTGAGGGATCATCCGTATCAGGTGTCGTAAAGCTTTCACCAGCCAATGTTAAAGGATGCCATTGCTCATTATCGTGAGCAAAAGGCTGGCCCCCAGCCGTACAGATTAAATGAACAACTTGATCTGGGGGTAATTCAAATTCAATCCACCACGTTTTATCAGGGCAACGTCGGCAAACCACTTCATGCCTGAAACCCGTGCCAGCAAGCATCCCAACAAAAGCCAGCAATTTAGCCGCTGTTTGAAAACGGCCCCCAGTGGTTGAAGTCGTTTCCGTTTTGGGTGCTTCAATCGTCGCAGCCGGCAAAGGTTCAGTTTCTTGCTGCGTTGCCGGCGAATCGGTATCAGAAATTCGACGAATCTGAAAACCGAATGAAGAAGAGTTATCAGTTGACATAGTTTGTCGTGGCTCTTAATAAAATGGAAAATTCAAAAATAGATAGAACGCAGATTGTACTGATTATCATGATTTACGCAGATTTTTTATTGATCAGTGTAAATCATGATTGATCTGCGTCATCAGTGTTCTATCCTCACTATATCAAATCCGCCATCGGCCCACTAGGCGCGGGCCTCTGACTATTAGGATGATAATTAAGCGTACTTTCATAGCGACTCGCATCCGTATTCCGTTTCTCCTTATTGCGACGAATTTCGCCCACTAATTCCCCAAAACGTTGAGCGTTGATTTCACGAGGCGGTTTCTCACAATACAAACCCACATAAGCTTGGCGAAAAATCAAACGGATTTCATCCCCATTAAAAAGACTAGTCGCCTCCGCCATAATATCCAACAACGCCGATGACAAATATTGATCAAGTTGAAAATGTTTCGCATGAACTTCGACAATCCCGCGTCTTGCGACTTCATCAGGTAAATCAATCGGAATCGCTTGAAAACGGCTCGGCCGCAATAATGCCTCATCAATTAATTCTAATCGGTTCGTTGTGCCAATCACCAGCATCGGCACATCAGGGCGAAAACCATCCATTTCAGTCAACATTTGAGCCACCACCGCATTGCCGGCCCGATTACCCCCATCTTCACGCCCACTCCGTTTGCTTGCAATCGCGTCAAATTCGTCAAAAACCAAAACAGATGGCGCATTGCGACGAGCCTCGGCAAAAAACTCACGGATTTTACGCTCACTTTCGCCAACGTACATATCCATCACTTCAGGGCCAGACACCACTTGAATCGTCGCATTCAGCGTATTCGCAATCGCTTTCGCAAACAAGGTTTTACCCGTGCCAGGAGGCCCATAAAAAATTAAACCCCGTGGAATCAGTTCGCGACGCAATGCTTCATTAGGCAGTTCATAGCCACCCGTCATTAAATTCAAAGCCTTGGTTAACGTGTTTTTGACTTCATGATAACCCCCAATATCCTCAAAACAAACATTAGGCACTTCAAAATTTTTAGCCGCCGTTTGCACTTTTAAATCTCGAATCGCTTGATACAACTTCTCCACTTTCACAGGCCCACTCATCGCCTGTTCTTTTACCGCATAAGTGATCGCATGAAGTAATTGAATCGGATTCATGCCAGCCACATTTTTATACAAACCCGCCGAATCAAAACCGATAAATTGTTCAGCCTCATGCGCCGTGACAAACACTTCCCCCAACATTTTTTCAGTGCCATCCTCTAAAATCACCGTCCGCGACACCCCCGTGATTAAACGACGCACCGAAAAACGAGCCGATAACACTTCAGGAATCGCAATAGATCGATCCGCAAAAGCCAAAATCAATCGATCAGTATATTTATACACCAACTCCGTCAACTCTCTCGCCTCATTCGATAAATTATTATCGCCCCCACCGGCCAATAAATCCAAATGCGGAATCACCAAAACTTGGCCTTCTTTTAAGTTTTCATAGAGCGATTTTAATTGAGTGAGTTGACGTTGCCGGGCCCCACGAGACATCAAATCGCCCTCGCCATCCTGTTCAGGGATTTCCAATAACTTCTTTTCACGCCCCGCCTTCCTCACAATATCTTCCACTAAATGCGTCACAATCATCTTATCGCAATACACCAACACCGACAACCCTTTTCTATCGGTTCGCAAAAAAGAGGCAATATCCTCAATTTCCCTGCTATACGCCATTTTAACCGCATCAGCCTCACTGAGTTTTTCATTAGAAAATCGAACAGGCGCTTGAATTGGTTTAGGGCCAACCGCTGACACCGGCTCAACGGCAACAGTGGTTTCAGTTTCATCTTCAATCTCAGGTTGTTTTGGTGGTTTAATGTCTATCGTTGCTGATTGAGCCGAATTACCCCGAAAAATCATCCCCGGAGGCCGGTATAATCGCGGCTTGATATCCACAGCCGAAATAATGAAATGACGCAAAGGTTTATCCAACATCTCCTCAGTCAACACATCTATACTCAATGCCGGCACTCGTTCAAGGAGTTGCCTAACCGTCAGCGTTTCACGATCAGCATTAAAAAGAAGGGCTTGAAAATCCTCAACCGGACAAAGTGGCACAAAACGAAGGGTATTTTTTTTAGTCATGATCATTTCCAATTTTGATAGTGATGCACTATAAAAGAATTTGCTCACGCAAAGCCGCAAAGCCGCTAAGTTTAATGACTTGACACCTTTGCGCCTTTGCGCCTTTGCGTGAGATAAAAACCAACCCCCAAAACTAAAAACAAGCTTCAAATCAAAAACAGGCTTAACAAAGGGTAAAAGAAAAAAGATTCAAGAGAATGGCTACATAAAACATTTATGTTGCTAATCTAAGTCCGAGCAGCCACGGAAACCCCTGTTAAAGAGGTGGATGTCCGACGAGAACCTGAAACGAAAGGCAGCACGACAGTTGTTCGAAACGACACCAATGTAACCACCACGAAGCGAACGAAAACATGTTTTGCTACAGTTAATCAAATAATCTAACGTCCCTTTATCAGACTTTTTCTCTAACCAAGCTGAGCCATCTGTCGGTGCGCCATCATAGTTCTCATGCCATAAGTCAGCACACCACTCCAAAACATTGCCGTGCATATCGTATAAACCGAAGGCATTAGGGGGAAAAGAGCCTACATCGGTTGTTTCACCACGAGAGACACCCTTGGGCTCTGAGGCGTAACTAAAGTCTCCATAATAATTAGCCAAATCAGTCGTTATCGTTTCCCCAAAGCAAAACGGTGTTGTTGTTCCTGCGCGACAAGCATATTCCCATTCACTCTCACTGGGCAAGCGATAAGCTTTACCCGTTTTTTCAAATAAGCGTTTACAAAATTCGACGCATGAATGCCATGAAACGTTTTCTACAGGGCGATTGTCTCCTTTAAAATGAGACGGATTATCACCCATCACCGCGATCCATTGCGCTTGGGTGATGGGATATTTGCTCATATAAAACGGTTTGATCGTCACTTGATGTTGGGGGCTTTCACTGCCTTCAAACCCAAACTCTCTACCTTCCTCATCTTCAGGCGAACCCATCATAAACGTTCCGCCCTTCATAAAAACCATTTCCAATGTCACTTCATCGTTGAGTCGTTCTATTCGTTGCTTGGCTTGTAAACGGCGGCGTTGGATAATCTCTCCCTGTCGGTTGACTGTCACCGTTTCAAATTCAAAAGGGATATCCGGTTCAACAGAAGGCGTTGTCGGAACACCGGTTGCATCGCCTAAAGTCGATAAGGCCCAGGCTTCCCAACGGATTTCGGATTCTGGTGTGCCCGTGGTGTAGGCTATGGCATAAGTTGTGGCGACTAAATCAAAGCGGCCTAGGTGTTGCGCCACCTTCACTGCCCATTCTTCAATCCTTTGGCGATGAATCAAGGGCAATTGGGGAAAATGCCCAATCACTTTGGAAATCGTCAAGCCCGCTTGTGACTTTGAACCGATTTGTGCATCACAACGCGCCAAGATTAAATCATGGCTTAATTCATCCGCTAAATCCAAAACCGGCGTTTCTCGAACTAAATAGCGCGCGCGATAAAATAGATGGGCCCCTTCGGCATACATCCACGCCGCTTGCCACGGTTCATTGTTTTGTTCATACCGTTCAGCGGCTTCAACATATTCGCCAAGTGCTTGTAAACAACGGCATACATCCTCAATTTGGCCCGCTTTTTCATAACAGGCTATGGCTTTGCGTAGTAAATCGTCGCGGGTGTTCATGATGATAATTGTGGAAAAATTGCGGTAAATGATTTGCTCACGCAAAGCCGCTAAGGCGCTAAGTTTAAGGACTTGGCACCTTTGCGCCTTTGCGCCTTTGCGTGAGATTAACTGATTAAACAAAATCAGCGTCAATCAGGATAATCATGATAATCAGCGTTCTATCCCATTTTTACCAACCCCTCAATCTTTGGGCTAAGGTATAGAGTTTTAATCCTTCAAGATATTGATAATCCAAATAAAGTCGTTGTCTTAATTCCTCTTTTCGGGTACGTCGTAAGGCCCATAACGGTTGCCACCACTGAGCAATCGACAAGGCTTCTTGTAATCGCTGGGCAGAAGCAGCCGCAATCGGATCGCGTAATACCCTGCGAGCGGCCCCTACTTGATCAAAAGCAACCGAGCGATGATGAATCATCAGCGTTTCATAAACATCTAACACAAAACTCGTTTTTGAATCCTGTTCCGTTTGACGCAATTGGGCTAAAATCTTCTGTCGCCAATCACGAATCGCCCGATTATCCGTCGGTTTAGCCAAACTCAATTGTAACCATCGCCGACTGGCTGGCTGTTCAAGGAGTTGCTCAACCAAAGTCATCATTTCATTTTCCTGACTCGCCACTGGCACATTCACTAAAGCCGTTAGGGGAGACACCAATAATAAATCCGCCCTCAAATGAGTCACAGCATGCCCTGAATGTTCCGCCAACAAAGGCAATACCCGCGCCACTAAAGCATGACGGATAATCCAATCAGCAGAAGAGTGCGCCCGTGGCACCGCTTTAAGCAATTGTTGAGCAGATTCAGGCCAATGCAAAACACCGATAGCCGCTGCTAATAAGGCTCCCCCCACACCCAAAGGCTTCTTATCACCTAAAAAAGGGGCGCTACCAAAATACATCTGCGCTGCTTGAATAACGGTTAAGGTTTGCATCGCTTCCCGCAGGGCTTGATTGGGATGGCTCAAGGCTGGCGTATCGTATAAATCGCCTTGTGGCAGCGGCCCCAAACCATTAAAGGCCCATTCAATCACATTAATAGTCGTTTGTGTTGCATTCATTTTAGATTTTCTATTATATTTTAGATCGATATAAACGCTAAAGACGCTAAGTTAATGACTTGGCACCTTTGCGCCTTTGCGTCTTTGCGTGAAATAAAAACCTCATAGATTGAGATGATAATAAAAATTTGCTCACGCAAAGCCGCTAAGACGCTAAGTTAATGACTTGGCAGCTTTGCGTCTCTTGCGCCTCTTGCGTTATCTTTATAAATGGCAAGAAAAATACCTTACCCACCCTACATTTTTCAAGATTGAACTATCCACTGGGGACAAAGCATCATGATGTTTGATTGGCGCACGTAAAATCGCAGTGTCCGTTGGCTGGGGCTGTCCAGATTAATTAAGGCGGCGAGCTGCCAATCTAAACGAAATGTCGTGAAATGCGATTGTAAGTCGATACTGGATAAACCCATCGCAGGTGTCGCTGGAAATAAATGGGTATGATACCATCCTAGTAATCGCTGTTCGGGATACTGTTCTCGCAAGATTCGCTTAAATGCGGCGAAGGAGTCACCTGTATAGGTAAAATGAAATAAGGAGGCCCCTGTATGTTCCGCTTTTACCGCTGAGGTGACTTCAACCCAATAGGTGCCTATCACGTCACGATCTTCATAAACCCGTCCAACCAAAAAACCGCCTTCTTCTACCTGATTAGAAAAAGTACGTTGATGATCAAAGTCATTAAACACGGGTTCATGAACTAACACTTTGACAAACGCTTGTCGATCTCCGCCGCTGCTAATCAAATGAAAATCTTCTAAACTGGCTTTTGGCAATGGCGGTTCTGGAATCCTTTTTAATTCAAAGGCCGGACGTTCATTTGGCCCATAAGGAGTCACAATCACGCTCCCTTCCACTGTCGGGGTTAGGCGCGATGTTGACAGCTGATCCAATGGCTGTACTTTCGGTGGCGGTGGCGCAATACCCGGCATCATCAGATAATATCCCCAAAGTGTTTCATTTGGATAAGTGTGCTTTAAGTTTTTCTGGAGCGTTTGGGCTATCAATTCTTCTATGGGGTGTGGATGCTGATAAATCACGGTACCCTTTTTTTCCAATACGCGCACTTCCGCATAACCATAATGGGCCGATAAATTCACCATGATGGGTGTACTCACCCATTGCGAGGCGAACGGTACGGGATAAACGGTTAAATCAATCAAGAGTTCAGCTAAACTACGCCC